>NZ_LDNX01000072.1:0-16097 GCF_001027955.1 Kocuria sp. SM24M-10
GAGGGGCAGGCCAGCGCGGCACTACCGCCCGCATTCTGGCCGGCCAGTACCTCGGATTCGCCGGCATCCTCGGTGCCGCGGTCCTGGTGACCATCGGTGCCGGAGCATTCCTGCCCTCGGCAGCCATCCCGTACTTCGGTCTCATCCCTCTGGGCCTCGGCCTCTGGGCCGCATGGCAGGCCTGGCGCGGAGACGATGACGACGATGACGACGAGGCCAAGGTTGCCGGCAAGAAGGTCGGCGTGTGGACAGTCGCAGGCGTCACCCTTGCCAACGGCGGCGACAACATCGGCGTCTACACCCCTGTCTTCCTCAGCGTGGAACCTCTCGCAGTAGTCGCCTACTGCATCGTCTTCCTCGCGCTCGTCGCGGTCCTGGTGGCCCTGGCAAAGTTCGTCGCCACCCGCCCCCCGATCGCCGAAGTGCTCGAACGCTGGGAGCACATCCTCTTCCCCATCGTTCTCATCGGCCTCGGCATCGTGATCCTCGTCAGCGGCGGAGCCTTCGGACTCTGACGTAGCGGCAGCGATCCAAACGGCCCCGACCGGGCGCACCCCTCTCGGTTCAGACCGCGACACCTACCTGCAGCCAGTCCTGCGTGATCGCGGCAACAAGACCGCCACGGAGCGCTGCAAAAACCCCGCCACCAAGCGAACGAAGCCACATGCACGATCACCTTGCTCGACCGACTCCCGACTGGGAGTTTCCCGTTGCATTGGAGTACACCCCAGTGCGACGGCTTGTCCGTCGAATTCATTGTGTGACAGAAGGGCTTCTTTTTCAGTGCGGCCAATGCGCCAAGCTTAGGGATGGGCAGTAGAAGATCGCTCGAGAAATGTCTTTCCATATTTTCCTGCATTGGTGGGGCTGTTCCGTCTAGCGAGGAATTTTCCTTTCAGAGTGCCTTATTGACTGCCTTGGTGAGCTCTTCCCACGCAGCTCGCTCTGCCTCGGAGAGCGCGTCGTAGCCGTTGTCCTGAAGCCAAAGGGAGAACGCCTTGACCAACTTCCACTTTGAGACCTTCTTCCCTCCAGTCTCTTTCCTCCCATGCTCTTGGTCCAAGATGTTCATGAGCGGGCGGGCAGGCTGGGCAGCAACAGTCGCCTCGCTATCCCAGCCCAGGCCCTTGGCCACCAACGTCAAGGTTTCCCGGAACAGGTCTTCGACCTCAGCCTTCTTCGGCGCGGCGTCCCGGAAATCCCCGACCCGCA
Source organism: Kocuria sp. SM24M-10 (assembly GCF_001027955.1). Classification (NCBI taxonomy): domain Bacteria; kingdom Bacillati; phylum Actinomycetota; class Actinomycetes; order Micrococcales; family Micrococcaceae; genus Kocuria; species Kocuria sp. SM24M-10. The sequence continues at coordinate 1,213 of NZ_LDNX01000072.1, forward strand.
AGATCGACTTCTTGGGGAGCAAGCTCACTAACGCATCTTGGGCTGCGGCATCGTCCCCGGCCGTGTCGGAGTCCAGCAAGGCTGCCACGGCGAGGTTCTGGGTCGCGTAGATCGTGCAAAAGTAGGCCACCTTGCTGGCGGTTCCTGCTGGCACGATGGCCGGGTCGTAGCGCAAAATCGGCCCGCCTGCTTCCTGAGCGGCGCCGTTGACAGCGTTAAGGTAAAACATGTCCGTCACCCCTTCGACCACGAGATTGCGCTTCTGGGAGAACATGCTTTGCGCGAGTTCGTACCCTAGGGCCGCCTGCAGGGGGTACACCGACTTCGGATCGTCTACCTGCAAGCGGGTGTGGACCTTGGTCCCCTGAGTTCGGTCAGCCATCTCTACGATGCGCACCCGGTGCAGTTCATCGGGTCCAACCATGAACGGGGAGTGGGTCGTGTAAATGATCTGGTTGTCTTCTCCGAGCAGCGAGACGGTTCTGCGGAACTCCTGCTGCTTAAGCGCGTGCAAGCTTAGCCCCGGCTCGTCCAACAGCAGGATTGCCCCGGCTAACTCGTTTTGGGCCTGGGCGCGGAAGACCACGAAAAAGGACACCAGCCAGCGGAAACCCTCACTGCGCTGGTCCAATTCGATTTCCACCCCCAGGTCGTCCACAACCATGACCTTCAGGTACTGTCCGTCTGCCACCAGGCGCAGGGTGACGTTCTCATCGCCCCAGACCCGGCGGATGTCCTGGGTCAGAGAAAGGCTTGCGGCGTTGAGCCGGTAGTGCCGGTCGTCTAAGCGTGCTTGGTATACCTTAAGCGCCTCCGTGTAGGCGTCCTGGGCCCCCCGGTCGATGTCGTAGCGGGGCGACTTTACCGGGGCGCCCTTTGCTAGGTCCGACAGTTCCTGGGCGCTGAATCCCAGCAACCTCAGCAGGCACAGGTTTCCAAAATCGTACTCACGGTCCAAGTCACCTCGGGCCTGTCTGGCGGCTAGCGACTCCAGGTCAATTCGGGGACGGACGGTGAAATAGGTCGAGTAGTACACCATCAGGGGGAGCCGCTCCAACAGGATGCCCGATGCCTTGTTCAGGAGCGTTACCGTGCCACTCGCCTGGTGGAGTCGCTTCCAACGGGCCAATTCCTTGGTGTTGTCCTCGTCCACCAAGGTCTCGGCCTCCCGGATGGTCCGCGCGAAGGTCTCCTCGTTCTTGGCTGACAGGGGCTCCTCCATCGGCCAGGACTCCATGTCCTCTAGGGCCGCCACTACCCTCTCGGCGCCTTGCACGCCCTTTGCCAGGTACGCCCTGAGCCGCTTCACGTCCGAGATCAGCGTGCCGAAGTCGTCAGGCTGGGGGAAGCCCGTCCACGAGTACTGCTGGTCGTTGTCTAAGAAGCGGTAGACAGTGAAGGTAGCCCCCGACTTCACCCCCAATGCCTTGGGCAGAGCTGCCAGGTCGCCGGCGTCGAGGATGAAGGTCGCTCGGACCACCTCGACGTCACTTGGGTCCAGTTGCTTGGTCTGAATCTGGTTGAGCAACCGCCTCGGATAGTCCTCCAAAATGCTGATGTTCACTCGATCTGTACCCGGGTCCACGACGGGCGGCTTAATGTGCCGCAGGGCCTTGAGAATCGCAGTCTTCCCCGCCTCGTTCACTCCCACCATGATCGTCTTGTCCGACTCAACCTCGAACTGGGTGGAGTCGATGACACTGCGGTAGTTCATGACCCGGGCCGATGTAATCCTCATTAAGCGCCTCTTCCTGTCTCGATGCATTCCCATCGTTTCACGGGTACGAGGTGTTCACGGGGTTAAGCGATAGGAAGGAGCTTCACGGGCACCTTAGGGATGTACATCAGGCAAGCGCTCCATGGGGTCACCCAATCTATTGCGTCTCACATCCCAAGGGATACGAGGCGTCTCATCAGGGGTCGCTTCGCCTGTCACCGAGGCGGTGTCCTAGCGCAGTGTGACGGGGACGAGGTGGCCCCCCGGCCATCTCGTCCCCGTGCTGCTCCTGCGCGGACTCGTCTGGGGCGCACGCCCCGGATCCCCCCGGAACCGAGTGTGGCCAGTCGACGCACCAGAAGCTGGAGGATGGTCTGATGCAGATCACCTGTCCCCCTGATAGGCCACGATGCTCCCTCCTGCTCCGTCCAGCAATGTCGGGGAGGTGGTGCTGTTCACAACGCGACACATCAATGTGCGGTTGCGAATAGAGGTGGTGGGAGAGGGTGGCGTGAGAAGGGCTGGTCTGTGCGCGGGATCAGCCGCAGGCGTCTGAGGTCTCGCCCTCGAGATCGTCGAGCACCCACTCCGAGAGCTGCCCGGCAGGCACGACGAATGTGTCCACTCCCAGCAGTTGCGTTTCCTGAGCCGAGAGCGGCGCCTCGGTGGCCTCGGTGGCCTCGGTGTCGCGGACGGCCAGTGCGGTTGCGTAGCCGGCGGCCAGTTGGGCGGCCCACGCCTGGTGGCCGGCGTAGCAGGGGTGAGCAGGATCGGGGCTGCGTGCATCCAACCACCGTGCCGGCTCCAGTGGGGTCGTTATGGCGGACATCAGGTGCTGGTGCAATTCCCAGGTGACCTCGGCCCAGCGGCCCGCGGGAGTCTCCACCATGGGGTAGTAGGTGGCGACCCACTGGGTGGGCGAGGCTGGGCGCAGCTCGATGGCCAGGGCCCCAGTTGCAGAGATGGTCATGCGTTTGTCCTGTTCGCGGGTGACAGATGGTTTCGCGGTGGCGGCCTGGGGTATGGGTGCGCCGGTGGGTGGGGGGCCCGGTGGTGATGGACCAGAGTAGGCGCAGGATCGATAACTATGGAAGCAGGCTGAGCAATGTGACATTTGGCCGTCTTGGAAGCCATGGGATGCAAGACGTCTCGTCGCAAAAAACTGCACCCGCATGTTTCCGCGGTTCGGCCTGTCTCGCATCCTTGTGCTTTATCCATGCCTCTAGAATTCGATACTCAACGTTAGTTACGAGACAGATGAGGTGGACGTGGGGAAGCTCATCGGGTATGCCCGGGTATCGACACGGCAGCAGGATGCGGACCGTCAGGTATCCGACCTGCTACATGCCGGCGTGCGACGCGATGACATCTACATGGACAGTGGAGTGTCTGGAGGCCGTGCATCACGCCCACAGTTCGACAAAGCAGTGGCCGCCCTCGAAGAGAGCGACACCTTGGTCATCACCACGCTGGACCGGTTGGGGCGATCGACTCAGAACATGCTGAGCTTCGCCGAAGAGCTGCGGGGCACAGGTGCCGGGCTGCGGGTGCTGAACCTCGGTGGGGGAGACGTGGACACCGCGACCCCGATGGGTTCCATGGTCTTCACCGTCATGGCCGCCCTGGCGCAGATGGAGTTGGAGATCAAGCGGGAGCGGATCACCGACTCGGTGGCCAAACGGAGGGCCGCCGGTAAGGACCTGGGCGGGCGGCGTCAGACTTTCACCGACTCCCAGATCCGCAACGCCCTGCGCCTGATCGAGTCCGGGGAGCCGGCCACCCAGGTCGCTCGAGACCTGGGGATGTCGCGGGCGACCCTCTACCGGCGGATCCGGGAGCTGCCGCAAGCGAGGACCATCTGAGTCCGATGCGTCACGGGATCGTCCGGGAAGTGGTGGCTGTCTGGGCGGGGGTGACGTGGATGGTGGCCTGCTGCAGATGGGGGACGTGTAGGCGCAGGTGCTCCTCGACGGCGTGGGCGAGGTTGTGGCCGGCCTCCACGCTCAGGGTGTTCTCCACGGCGATCGCTACCTCGGCCTCCAGGCGGTGCCCGCTCCACCGGGCCCGTGTCCGGCCCACCGCTGCGACCCCGGGTACGGCGGCGGCCGTGCGCTCGATCAAGTCCAAGGTCCCGTCCTCGACGCCGTCCATGAGCCGGCGCACGACCGTGCGCATCGACCCGACCAGCACCGCGATGATCACCGCGGCAATGGCCAGGCCGATCACCGGATCCACCCACGGGAGCCCGAACCAGGCGCCGATGACCCCGAGCACCACCGCTAGGGAGGTCAGGGCGTCGGTGCGGGCGTGCTGGCCCTCGGCGATCAGCGCCGCTGAGCCGATGCGCCGCCCGGCCCGGATGCGATAGCGGGCCACGACCTCGTTGCCGGCGGCCCCGACAAGGGCGGCAGCCAGGACCCACCCGAGGTGGGTCATGTCCTGCTGGGTGGTCAGCGCCCGCAGTGATTCCCAGACGATCAGCGCGGCCGAGAGGGCGATCACGGCCCCGATGAGCAGCCCGACCAGGTCCTCGGCCCGCCGGAACCCGTAGCTGTAGCGCCGGGTGGGGGCCTGGCGGCCGAGGCGGAAGGCAATGATCAGCGGGATGGTCGTGGCCAGGTGCCCGAGGTTGTGCACGGTGTCAGCGAGTAGGGCCACCGACCCGCTGAGCCAGACGATGACGATCTGCAGCAGTGCCGTGGCCCCCATCCCGGCCAGGCTGATCCAGGCGGCGCGGATGCCGATGGAACTGGCCTGCTCAGCGGTCTGGATGGCCTCGGTGTGGTCATGGCTGTGCGGGATGAGGGCGTGCTTGAGCCGGGCCCAACCGCCGTGGTGCCCATGACCCTCATGGTGACCATGGCCATGGTCCTGGGAGTGGGTGGGAGAGTCGCCGTGTGCGGGGGTGGGCCGGGCTGGTTTCACACTGGAAGCGTATCTACGTAGATACGAAGATACAAAGGCGCAGATAGCATGGTGCCGTGCACGACGAGCTGGTCCACCCTGCCCCCGATGATGAGCATGCCCGGATCGCTGCGGGAACCTTCCGCATGCTCTCCGATGCGACGCGGGTGAAAATCCTCTGGGCACTGTTCCAGGGCGAGTCCAGCGTGAACGCCCTGGCCGAGCTGGTCGGCGCCGCGCCCACGGCGGTGAGCCAGCACCTGGCCAAGCTGCGCCTGGCCGGATTGGTGGAGAGCCGGCGGCAGGGCACTTTCGCGTACTACTGGGCGACCGACACCCACGTGCACCGCCTGCTGGCCGAGGCGCTCTCGCACGCCGAGCACATCACCGGTGCCGCCCCGGCAGGCGCCCCGCACAGCTACCGCGCTACAGGCGCTGCTCGCAACGGGTGACCCACTCCATGTATCTCGCCGGGCGCGTTCGAGTCACAAAGCCGACGAGGGGACTGCCGCACCGATAGGTGCACTTATCGGTGCGGCAGTCCCCTTTCGGCACTTGAAGGGGCCGTTCGTTGGCCACACGTCGACGCGGGGCCTATGGCAGTTCAAAGGTGACGGCGGGATGTGAAGTGGATTGTGGAGCTTCCCTCAAGACGACATGAAGATTCCCTGAAGCTTGCTCTGCTGGGTGCTCTACGTCCTGTTTTTCTGGGTCGATGAGGGCATAGTTTGCCAGTGAGAACACCCCGTTCTCATCCGTTCGTGCACGGACATTCGGGTGCCCCAGTATTCCTCCCCAGGGCTGGGGCGCCCGTCTTTAACGTGAAGGGGTGATCTGGCTCGGATCACAGGGTCCGACGGACCCCGGGCCACCTCGCGGGTCCTGCGCTGGGTCTCCCTTTCCTCGTTTCGTGCTTCGGTCGCACGGAGAAGCGCCTGCGTCGCCCATGGACCTTGGAGTCTTCATGGAACCTTGAGAATCCCGCGACGGGGACTCCAAGTGAGGCGTCCACCCTGGGACAGAGGGTCCCGGATGCACCGGGACCTTGTCGTTAACAGGGGGAATGATGAGTACTGGATCGAGGATGGGAGGGCATTTGCCGGCGGGTCTTGGAGACGCGGTGGTAAGGCCCACCCGCCGGTTGGTGGGGATCGATGCGGCCAGGGGGCTGGCGCTGATCGGGCTGATGGCCATTCATCTGCTACCGGCTTGGAACGAGGAGACCGGGGAAGCGAGCTGGTCGTGGCGGCTGTTCTCGGGGGACTCAGCGGCCCTGTTCGCCCTGCTGGCAGGGGTGGGGCTGGCACTGACCTCCGGGGGGCGGCACCCGCACGAGGGTAGGACGATGACCGCTGACCGGATCGGCCTGGTGGTGCGCGCGGTGCTGATCGCGATCGTGGGGTTGTGGATCGGGACGCTGATGTCGGAGGACCCGCCCGCTTACAACATCCTGATCTACTACGGGGTGTTCTTCCTGCTGGCGATTCCGTTCCTGCATGCAGGCCCGAAGGCCCTGTTCATCTCCGCAGTGCTTTTCGGGGTGGTGTCCCCGATGCTGATGCAGGGACTCCAAAATGCGTTGCCCGAATTCGTCTCCTACAACCCCACGTTCACGGATCTGCTCACACAGCCCGGTGCCACGGCCTCCCAGCTGTTGCTGACCGGGACCTATCCGGCCCTGCCGTACATGACCTATCTCCTGGTCGGACTGGGGCTGGGGCGGTTGAATCTGCGCAAGACGGAGGTTCAAGCTCGACTGGTGGTGGTGGGCGTGGGGCTGGCGATCTTCGCCCAGACCACTTCCTATGTCCTGCTCTATGCCTTGGGTGGTTACCAGCGGCTGCTGGATGCCTCCTCAATGGGCGAGCACGAGCTGGAGGATGTACTGGTCTGGGGGCCAGACTCGTTGCCCACGGAGACTGTGTGGTGGTTGGCGATCGCCACCCCGCACACCAACACCCCGCTGGCGATCGCGGCCAGCCTTGGGGTGAGCCTGGCGGTGCTGGGCGTCTTCCTGCTGATCGGCCCGAAGATCGGGGCATGGTTGTTACCGCTGTCGGCGATGGGCGTGATGACCTTGACCCTCTACACCGTCCACTTGGTGGCACTGTCCTTCGAGGCCCACTACGAGCTGCCCTACCTGTGGTTCATGGTCCACCTGGCGGTGGCGGCGCTGTTCGCGGTGGCCTGGCACCGGAGCCTGGGGCAGGGACCGCTGGAGAAGGTGGTCAGCACCAGCGTGAAAGGCACCCGCCAGCTGGTGCTGGGCAGGCCGGCCCAGGACAGCCACGGATAGGCTGTACCGGTAGCCACGACATGACGGGCCGTGCCCGCCGCAGCAGACGTGCTCTCTGCGGCGGGCACGGCCCGCCGCCGTCACGGAACGGTCTGGTGACGCTGGGGTCAGTCCGGGGGCGTGTGGCGGGGCAGGTGGATCCGGAAGCTGGTCCCGCGTCCGGGGCCGCCGCTGGTGGCCTCCAGGGTCCCGCCTTGGGCCTCGACCAGGGATTTGCTGATGGCCAGTCCCAGGCCTGAGCCCACGCGGTGGGCCTCCCGGCCGGTGTTGGCGCGGTAGAAGCGCTCGAACACGTGCGGGAGGTGCTCGGAGCCGATGCCTTCCCCGGTGTCGGTGACGGTGACAGTGACCGCCTCCGGGGTGTGGTCGGTGCGCACGGTGACGGCCCCGCCGGATGGGGTGTGGCGTAAGGCGTTCTCCAGCAAGTTGCCCAACACTTGTCCCATCCGCTCCTGATCGACCAGCACCGGTGTGACCTCCATGCCGGTGCTGATGGAGGTCACCGAGATGTTCTGAGCGGCGGCGTCCTGTTGGACGGCCGCGGCCGCCTGGGCTGCCAGCCGGCCCGGGTCCTGGAGGGTCAGCTGCAGATGGGTCATGCCTTCCTCGGCGGCGGTGAGCTGGCGGATGTCGCGGGCCAGTCGCTCCAGCCGGGCGATCTGGGCGTACAAGATGCCCGTGGTTCGTGCATCCCACTCGACCACTCCGTCCTCGATGCCCTCTAGATGTCCTTTGAGACTGGCCAGGGGGGTGCGCATCTCATGAGCCAGATCGGCCAGCATCTGGCGCCGGGTGGTGTCCACGGCGTCGAGCCTGGCCGCCATGTCGTTGAAAGACCCAGCCAGGGAGTCGAACTCCGCGCCCAGGCTGGTGGAGGTGACACGCACGTCGTAGTTGCCGGCAGCCACCTCCTGGGCGGCGGTGCTGAAGGAGACCAGGGACCGCCCGATCGTGCGGTAGAGGTAGAAGGTGAGCATCCCGGCGATGTAGAGCGCCGGGAGCCCCCCGATGGTCAGGGCGGTGAGGCTCACCGAGCGGAAGGCGTCCTCCAGGTGCACCAGTCCGGTGGCCTCATCGGCGTGGCCGGCCTCGATGAGCTCGTGATAGAACATGTTCGGCCCGACCAGCACCGCGGTGATCACCACGATGATCAGCCCGATGGCCAGCACTGCGGTCTGGGCTAGCATCAATCGCACCGTCAATGGGCTCCAGGACAAAGACCAGGCCCGGGTCCGGTCGGAGACGGCGGCGCTCATCGCCCGGTGCCCATCCGGTAGCCGATCCCGCGGATCGTGTGGATGAATGTCGGCCTGGTGGCTACGTCGCCGAGCTTCTTGCGGATCCGTCCGATGTGCACATCCACCAGGTGCTCGTCCCCGGTCCAGTGCGTGTCCCAGACCATCTCCACCAGCTGCCGGCGCGAGAGCACCAGTTGGGGGCGGGCAGCCAGGCACAGGAGCAGGTCGAACTCGATCCTCGTCAACGCCACCGGTTCCCCGCCCAGGTGCACCTGGCGGGAGTCCCCGTCCACCACCAGGTCCCCGATCACCAGCCCCTGGTCCTGGCCCGCCGGCTCCGGGACGGGTGCGGACTGGGTGCGCACCCGGCGCAGCATGGCCTGCACCCGGGCCACGAGTTCGCGCGGGCTGAACGGCTTGGTCACGTAGTCGTCGGCTCCCATCGACAGGCCCACGATCTTGTCGACCTCATCATCCCGGGCGGTGAGCATCAGGACGTGGCAGTCCGAGAAGGTCCGCACCTGACGGCACACCTCGATCCCGTCGATCCCCGGCAGCCCGAGGTCGAGCACCAGCACGTCCGGGGCGAAGTTCCGTACCGCGGCCACCGCCTCCGTGCCGTCGTGGCGCATCACGACCTCCAGCCCGGCCTTGCGCAGATAGTCCGCGATCAGCTGCGCGAGGTCGACCTCGTCGTCGACCACCAGCACACGTCCGGTGAGCGGATCCGTCATCTGTCCTCCCGGTACTGATCGCTGTGACATGAACACTGTGCTGCGAGCCCCAGCGTCCCAGGGCGACCGTGTCTGAGGCCTCGGAAACGAAACAGGGGGGTGGACTCGTCGTGGCCGGGCTCACCGGTGAACCGGTGGTCGCTGTGGCTAACGATCCCCTGCACCGGGCCGATGAGAGGGATATCGGACACTGAGAAGATCGCGTGTCGCCCCTCCACGAGCCCGGACAGACGCAACACGGCCGGGATCCGGCCACCACCACCGGGCGAGGGGACTCCGGTGGTCTCGGCCATCTCGGTGACGGTGCGCGCGCTGGAGGAACAGGACCCCAGGCGAGGGGGAGGGGGGCCGTGTCCTGAGGCAAGAGGGCGCGGTGCTGCCAAACCTACGGTTGGTCGGTGACCGTTCGGGGTGCTGCTGACTGCGCGAAGGGTGCGCGCCCATCGGGTGCCGCGTCGGGGATCACCGCACTGGACTGGACTGGCTGGAACGGGTCGACGGGGACCATGACATCCCGGTGTCGGCCCGTTCCAGTCGATGACGGCCCAGCTCGTGGTCCTGGATCAGGCCGCGAACCACTCCTCCAACCAGCCCTGCATGAGCTCGATCTCCGCCTGCTGGTCCTCGATCATCTTCTCCGCCATGGCTCGCAACTCGGGGTCGGTGCCCATCTGCAGCTCCATCTCGGCCATCTCGAGAGCCATCTGGTGGTGGGCGATCATCTCTTCGAGGAAGGCCTTGTCGAACTCATCCCCGGACCGTTTCGCCAGCTCTTCGAGGCTCATGCCGTCCATGCCGTCCATGCCGTCCATCTCGCCCATCATGGCGCCCTGCATGTCGGCATTCATGCTCTGGCCATGGCCGCCATGGCCATGGCCGTGGACGTGGTGCCCGTGGCCGTGGTGGTGGCCGTGTCCATGGTGGTGGTGTCCCGGGGTGTTCTCGGCGGCCAGCCGCTGGGCCGCTGCTTCCAGTTGCTGGATCTCCTCGGTCTGGGCCTCGATAATCTTCTCCGCCAGGTCACGGATTTCGGGACGCTCGGACTTCTGCAGGGCCAGCTCGGCCATGTCGGTGGCACCTTGGTGGTGGGGGACCATCATCACGGCGAAGTGGCGGTCGTGGTTCATGTGCCGCTCAGCGCCCGTCTGTGCGGAGGCGGAGGCAGGCTGGTGCGTCGGGGACGCGACCGCCGCGGTCGCCCCGGCACCGCTGAGGGCCAGCGCCAGGGCCGTCCCGGCGGCCAGGTGCTTGAACGTCGACGTCATGACGAATCTCTCTTTCGCAGCAGCCCGTACTGGACCTGCACATCGTGGTGTTTGCTCTGTTCAGCCTCGGGTCGAGGCGGACCGATCCATCCACGGTAGCCCCGCCGCAGCTGGCTTCGCCGGGCTGGGAGGGCTGGGCGGTAGATCTTCACTGAACCTTCAAGAGCGGGCCCATCAGGCGGCCAGATCGGGGTGTTCCCCGGCGGTGGATGGGTGCAGGCATCTCCGGTTCTGACCGACCGATCCTGGATGCTGATCAGGTGGGGGGCACACCCGCCGCCCGCCACGAGCGGCATTCGTGGCGGACGGAGGGTTGGCTCAGCGGAAGGTGACGTAGCCGACCGTCGGCATGGCATTCACGCTGTGCACGAAGGTGCCCTGGGTGGGATTCAGCGCGGAGATCATCTTGCCGCCACCAAGGTAGATCCCGATGTGGGCCCCGCCGTTCTGGACGACGAGGTCGCCAGGCTGCGGGTCGGTGGTCAGGGTGCCGGCCGCCCACTGCTGCTGGCTAGTGCGGGGGAGGTCGATGCCCTGCTGGGCGTAGACCCACTGGGTGAAGCCGGAGCAGTCCCAGGCGCCGAAGTCCGTGCCGCCCCAGACGTAACCGGTGCCGGCTCCCTGCATCGCTGTGCCCACGATCCCGGAGGCGCCGGTAATTTCGGTGATGTCCGCCGATTGGGTGGACACCGCCACGGCCGATGTAGCCTGCTCGGGCGCGGCCGGGGCCTGGGAAGAGGCGGTGGAGACGGTCTGCGGGGCGGCCGCGGGCTGGGAGGCCGCCGAGGTGTAAGTCGTCAGTGCGGACGCGGGGGTCGCGTAGGCGGGGGCGGTCTCTGCGGGGACCTCGGCGTAGGCCTGGGCCGGGGCGATGGAGCCGATGAGCACCGCACCGGCGGTGGCAGCGATCGTGGTGTTGCGCACGGCGTGAGAGGTGGTCTCGGCACGGTGGCGGGCAGCGTGGCGCTTGAAAACAGTCATGGGTGAGTTCCTCCCTTTGCCTACGAGGTGAGCTGTCGGATGCGGGTGGGAGACACCCGGCCGGCAGAGCGCACGCGCTCTGCCGGCTTAACCCCAAGGCCCCGGATCACCGGGACCGAAAATGGTTCCCCCGCTTCTGCCAAGCGATATCTCTTCAGGAACCTCGAGCACCGGCAGAATTCGGCGATGTGCACGAGGGCGCCGACCGGATCAGTCATCGGCACACAGTGGACAGTAGCCCATCCATAACGAAAGTGTCACGTTTAGGTCACGGCCTGGATTCTCTCCTCAGTCGGGAGCGGGAAGCTGTGATTCCGGCCTCGGAAAAATACGCCCCGAGGAAGTGAAACCGTCACGCAGCAGGACCCGTCGCGTAGCTCACACCGGTCTTTCAAAGCGCTCTGACTAGGACACATGGCATGGTGGCGCGCGTTTCGCTGGACGCAGCCGACAGCGACAGGGCTCTGCAACCATGCGCAGTCTTCAGCGCGGGCCGGGCCAGCACCAAGATTGTTGGGGAGGATTTTCAAGGTGGCTCACAGTTTGGGAGGGCTTCGGAAGTGCCCTTCCGAGGCCTTAGGGCAGGGTTTCTTCATGAAATCTCCATATTCAGCCCGCTGCACCGATGTAGAGGCCAGGTAGTGAGGCGGGATCGCGGATTCTTGAGGCGTTGATCTTCATCAAATCTTCAAGCTTTCGGGTCGCGTCACACAGAATCGGCAGTTTACTGTCGATGACATGGCGGGCTGGCTCCGGCCGGTTCGTCTCCTCGACCGAACCGACGAAGGAGCAAGCCATGACCCATCACGTGAGCGCGATGCTGGAGACCTACCCGAAGGACCTCGGGGGAGTGGACCAGGGCAAGCTGGCGGCCTGTATCGAGGCCTGCTTCGAGTGCGCCCAGACCTGCACCGCTTGTGCCGATGCCTGCCTGTCCGAGGACATGGTCGCCGAGCTGACCAAGTGCATCCGCACCAATCTCGACTGCGCGGACCTGTGCGAGGCCACCGGGCGGGTGCTCTCCCGGCACACCGGCTACGACGCGAACATCACCTTGGACGCGATCCGGGTCTGCCAGATGGCGTGCAAGGCGTGTGCTGATGAGTGCGAGCAGCACGCGGACATGCACGAGCACTGCCGGATCTGTGCTGAGGCCTGCCGTCGCTGCGAGGCCGCCTGTGCGGCACTGGTCGCCTCCCTGGGCTGAGCCCAGACTCGCGCTGACCCACGGACGCCGATGACCGGCCTCCGTCGGTGAAAGAGGAGCCTGATGGGCTGATCGGGCGTGCCCGGATGCGGGTTCCCTCTTCCCCCCGCCCCTTGTTCAGTACAGCTCTGCCCGCGCGGTTTGTTCACGCGCAGGGTACGGGGCTGATGACCGAGCCGGCACCTCGGGGTCGAGCTCCTTCATTGCGGAAGAGAGACATCATCATGCGTTCCATCCAGTTCCCTGGCCGTCGCACGGCGGCCGCCGCCTCCACCGTTGTCGTCGCCACGGCCCTGTGGGGCGGGGCCAGCGCCCCAGTGTTCGCCCACGGACAGGTGACCACCCCGGTCTCGTCCCACGCCCAGGATCAGGCCCCGGAGGACATGCTCGGCCCCGATCCCACCTCCCCGACCGCCTACGAATTCGGTGAGACCCTGGCCGGTTTGGAGGGCGAGCAGCTGGAGGTCACTTTCCTGGCCGAGATCATTGGCCACCACCAGGCCGCGATCGAGATGGCCCAGCTGGAGCTCGAGCGCGGGACCAGCCCGGACATCCGCACCCACGCGGAGAACATCATCGCCAGCCAGCAGCACCAGATCGACCAGTTCACCACCTGGTTGGAGGAGTGGTACGGGTTGACCCCGGAAGAGGCCAAGGCTCAGGCCCCGGAGGAAGCACAGGAGGAGATGAAGATCCTGGAGGAGGAGACCCGGATGATGGTCGAAGAACTGGCCGCTGTTGAGGCTGGCGAGGACTTCGACGTCGCTTTCGTGCAGAAGATGATCCCGCACCACAACGGCGGGATCGTCGAGTTCCTCGAGCTGCAGTCCCGCGCTGATCATGCTCAGCTGCGGGTGGCCTCCAGCGCTGGGATCACCGCGCAACAGGCGCAGATCGCGGACTTCCGCACCTGGCTGGCCGGCCAGAACTGAACGAGCACGCTCATGGTGAGGGGCCCGTCCACCGACGGGCCCCTCACCGTGAGCCGGTCGCGCGACCGGCTTCAGGGGTGAGTGTGGGGCTGCTGCCCGGTGCTGTTCGCCCCGTCGCGCCGGCGGACGACGACCCACTGTGCGACGACGATGATCAGGGCCACCACGGCGGTGACCACCAGGGTGAACGGGTCCGACTGGGCCTTCAGCAGCACGAACGGCACGAGCACCGCGGCGTCGAGCAGGATCGCGATCCCGGGGATCCAGGGCTTGGCCCCGACATCGTCCTTGAGGTGGCGCAGGATGCCGAGGTGGATGGCGATGTCCATGGCCAGGTACAGGATGGCGCCGAGGGAGGCGATCTGGGACAGGTCGAAGAACGCGGCCATCAGCATCGCCAGCCCGGCCGTGATGTAGAGGGACTGGTGACCCTCCTGCCCCGGCAGCCCGGGGGCCTGGCCCATGTCGCGGAGCATGTCGTAGAGCTTCGAGACCGAGAACAGGCTCGCGACCAGTCCCGACAGCGTCGCGACGACGGCGATCACCACGGTCAGCGTCACACCCCAGGCGCCGAACATCGGCTCGGCCGCCTCGGCCAGGGCGTAGTCCCGGGCCGCCACGATCTGCGGCACGGTCAGGCTGCCGGTGACCGCGACGGTGATCAGCAGGTAGAGCACGGTGCATAGGGCGATGGAGATCATGATGGAGCGGCCGATGTTGCGCTGCGGCTGCTGCAGGTCCGCGCCCTGGTTGGTGATCGTGGTGAAGCCCTTGTACGCCAGGATGCACAGGGTGACCCCTGCCAGGAAGCCCGGCCACCCCGCCTCCGGTGGGGTGCGGTCGGCGGCGGTGAACAGCCTGCCCAGGGAGGACACCCCTGCCGCGAGGATGCCCGCGACCGCCAGCACGGCGATCCCCACGATCTTGACCGCCGCGGTCACCGTGGCGGAGCGCTCCACCCACCGGTTGCCCACCAGGTTGACCAGGGCGGCGGCCGCGATGGCCACCACCGCCAGCACCGCCACCCACACGGCGGAGCCCTGCAGGCCGAAGGGGCGCAGCAGGTAGGAGGCGAAGGTGCGGCCCAGCAGGGACTCGGCCAGGATCATCGACACGTACATGAACAGGGAGAAGGACCCGGCGAGAACCCCGGGGCCGTAGGCGGCCTTGAGTAGCATCGCGATCCCGCCGGAGGACGGGTTGGTGGCCGAGTAGCGGATGTAGGAGTAGGAGCTGAACGCCACGACCACGGCCCCGGCGAGGAACGCCCAGGGCACCCAGCCCCCGGCCAGCTCCGCGACCTGCCCCACGAGGGCGAAGATGCCCGCACCGATCATCACCCCCGTGCCCAGGGCGACGGATCCGGTCAGGGAGAGCTTCTGCTGCGTCTGCGTGCTGTCGTTCATGGGGAGCTGCACGTCCTTCCTGCCGGGGTGCGATCGTTTCTCGGCGGTGGGGTTGTCGGACAAGGTCGGTGGGTCGGGCCCACCGCCGCTCAGCGGACCTCGAGGGTGCCCATCATGCCGAGGTCTTCGTGGTCGAGGGTGTGGCAGCGGAAGACGGGGCGGCCGCCGAAGTCGTCGAAGGCCACCCGGACGGTGACCCCCCCCC
>NZ_LDNX01000073.1:0-32953 GCF_001027955.1 Kocuria sp. SM24M-10
TCCACGGTGATCCCGGGCACCCCGAAGGCGCCGCCGCCGCACCGGGACGCCGGAGTCACCGCTGTCGCTCAAGCGCCGTGCCCGGCGGATCAACGCGGTCCTCGCCGAGGCCTACCCCTACGCGGTCGCCGAACTGGACTTCCGCTCGCCCTACGAGCTGCTCGTGGCCACGGTGCTCTCCGCTCAGACCACGGACGTGCGCGTGAACGCGACCACGCCCCGGCTGTTCGCCGCCTGTCCGACGCCGCGGGCGCTCGCCGAGGCGGACGAGGCCGAGGTCCAGGAGATCGTGCGGCCGCTGGGCTTCTACCGGGCCAAGACCCGGGCGATCCAGGCCCTGGCGCAGAAGATCGTGGACGACCACGACGGTGAGGTGCCCGGCCGGCTGGAGGACCTGGTCACCCTGCCCGGCGTGGGCCGCAAGACCGCCAACGTGGTGCTGGGCAACGCCTTCGGGGTGCCCGGGATCACCGTGGACACCCACTTCGGCCGGCTGGCCCGCCGCTTCGGCTGGACGGCCGAGGAGGACCCGGTCAAGGTGGAGCGCGACGTCGCGGCGCTGTTCGAGCCGCGCGACTGGACGGACCTGTCCCAGCGCCTCGTCTACCACGGGCGCCGCATCTGCCACTCCCGCCGCCCGGCGTGCGGGGTGTGCCCCGTCGCGGACCTGTGCCCGTCCTACGGCGAGGGCCCCACGGACACCGCCGAGGCGGCGTCGCTGCTCAAGTACGAGTTCGCCCCCGGCCGGGAGGAGCTGCTGGGGCAGTTCCTCGCCGGCCGCACCCGGGCCGAGCTGCAGGCCGACGGCTGGCCGCTGAGCTCGTGAGCGCCGCCGAGGACGTCGGGGGAGCACCGCGGGGCCACGCCTACCGGGACCTGCTGCGGGTGGCTCGCAACGGCCACAGCCTGCGGATGGAGGACCGCGAGCCGTGGCGGATCGGGCGCATCGACGAGAACTACCGGCGCTCCGCGGTGCTCATCCTCTTCGGGGCGCTCGACGACCTTCCCTCCCGCAGCCGCGCGCACGCGGAGGGGGTGGGACGCGACCTGGACGTCCTGCTCGTCCAGCGCGCCGCGACCCTGCGCTCCCACCCGGGGCAGGTCGCCTTCCCCGGCGGCCGCCTCGACCCCGAGGACGGGGACCCGCACGAGCTGGTCCCCGTGCCCGGCGGCCGGGTGAGCGGCGCCCACGTGCGCGCCGCCCTGCGCGAGGCCGAGGAGGAGACGGGGCTGGACCCGCGGGGCGTGGAGGTGCTCGGCGCCCTCGCCCCGGTGCCGCTGCCGGTCTCCAACCACCTCGTCACCCCGGTGCTCGGCTGGTGGCAGGACGTCTCGCCCGTGGACGTCGTCGACCACGCCGAGTCCTCCCTGGTCTTCCGCGTGCCGGTCCTGGACCTGATCGACCCGGCCAACCGGCACTACGCAGCCGTGACGCGCGGCCGGCAGACCTACCGCTCGCCGGCCTTCGCGGTGCCCGTGGCCGGCACCGACGCCCGGGTGACCGTCTGGGGGTTCACCGGCGTGCTCCTGGACCGGGTGCTCACCGCCCTCGGCTGGGCCGTGCCGTGGGACACCGACCGGGTCCTCCCGGCACCGCTCTAGCAGGTCCCGGGGACATCGCGCACCTCCGGGCGCAACATTGCCGGAGCGCAGGCAAGCCGACTTACGATGCCAGGGTCCCCCCTGCCCACGACCCCCGAGGAGGCTCCCGGTGGCCTCGCCCCGACCCGGCGCCGACCGGCCGCGGCTCGCCGAGCAGCTCAGCGCCGCCCGCCGCCGCCGCGGCCTGTCGGTGCGCGCGCTCGCCGCGGCCTGCCGCCTGCCCGCCAGCACCATCCAGGGCTGGCTCAGCGGGGCGCACCTGCCCGGCCCGGCCCTGCGCGAGGAGTTCACGGCCCTCCTGGACGCCCTCGGCCTCACCGAGGAGCGCCCGGCGGAGCAGTGGTGGGAGGACGTCAACCGCTCCCGCACGCCCGTCCAGCCCGCGACCACCCCGTACGTGGGCCTGCGCTCCTACCGCGCCGAGGACGAGGCGCACTTCTTCGGGCGGACCGCGGAGGTCGCCGAGCTCGGAGAGCGGGTGACCCGGCTGGCCGGTGCCGACGGGCCCCGCATCCTCGCCGTCGTGGCCGCCTCGGGCGCGGGCAAGTCCTCCCTGCTGGGGGCCGGCCTGCTCGGCCGGCTGCGCGCCGAGGGCCAGCCGCTGCACGGGTGGAGCGCCCTGGCCACCACACCGGGCCTGGACCCCGAGCGCCGGCTCGACGACGCGGTGGAGGCCGACCCGGACCTGCTCGTCGTCGACCAGCTGGAGGAGCTGTGGACCGGCACCCGGGACGCCGAGCAGCCCGGGCGGTTCCTGGACCGGCTCGCCGCCGCGAGCCGGGACCGGGTGGTCGTGGTGGGCCTGCGCGCGGACTTCTTCGGCAAGGCCAGCAGCCACGCCGAGCTGCGCGCCGCCCTGGAGCGCCCCGTGCTGCTCGGCGCGCTGACCCGCGAGCAGCTGCAGCAGATCGTCGTCGGCCCCGCCGAGGCCGTCGGCGCCCGTGTCTCCCCGGATTTGGTCGAGGTGATCCTGCGCGACGTGGCCCCCCGCGGCGCGGAGATCGGGGTGGGGCTGCTGCCCCTGCTCTCCCAGGCCCTGCTCGGCACGTGGGAGCACGCCCGCACCCGCGAGCTCACCGTGGCCGACTACCACGCCGCGGGCGGCATCACGGAGGCCGTGGACCGCCGGGCCGAGGAGGTCTACGCCGCGTTGGAGCCCGGTGAGCGGGACCTCGCCCGGGCCATCTTCCTGCGCCTGGTGCGCGTGGTGGGCACCGGCTCCTCCGCCGCCGTGGTGCGCACCCCGGTCCCGCGCGAGGAGCTGCCCGAGGGCGGTCCCGCCGTGGTGGAGCACTTCGCCCGCGCCCGGCTGCTGACCGTGGACCGGGACGAGGTCCAGCTCAGCCACGAGTCCCTGCTCGACCACTGGTCCCGGCTCAGCCGCTGGATCGAGGACGGCCGGCGCGACCTCTACGTCCGGCAGCAGCTGCAGCGGGCCACCCAGATGTGGCTGGCCAACGACCGCGATCCCCTCGCGCTGATCCCGCTGGGCCAGCTGGCCTCCTTCCGGGACTGGACCGGGGACCCGCAGCAGCAGGTGCTGCTCAGCCCGGCCGAGCGCGAGTACCTGGCGGAGAGCGAACGGCACTACGACGACGCCCTCGAGCGGCAGAAGCGCACGGCCCGGGAGATCGAGCGGCGCGGCCACGTGGCGCTCGTCCTGCTGGCCCTGGCGGTCTGCGCGGCCGTGGTCGCGGGCGCCCTGGGCATCCGGGCGGAGCGCTTCCAGGTCGACGCGGAGACGGCCCGTGACCAGGCCCTGTCCCGGCAGACGGCGCTGGAGGCCTCCCGCATCCGGGGGGAGTCGCCGAACCTGGCCGCCCAGCTCAGTCTCGCGGCGTATCGGATGTCGCCCACCCGGGAGGGCGTCTCCGCCCTCATCGACGCGACCGCGGTGAGCGCCCCGGAGCGCTGGCTGGGCCCGGACGGCGCGTCCCGGCTCGCGGCGCTGGACGACGGCTCGGTGGTGGCGCGCGCCGCCGGGGACGGCCGGCTGTCCGTGTGGTGGGACTTCGAGAGCCTGGTCGAGGACCGGGAGGACGTCGTGGTCCTCGACGACGCGGAGCGGGGCCTGGCCGACGTCGACCTCGTGGAGCGGGACGGCAGGGTGCTCGCGGCGGTCGCCGGGACCGGCCACGTCAGCCTGTGGGACGTCACCGAGCGGCCCGTGCGGCGGATCGCCGGCCTGGAGGTGGACACCGGGACCCCGTTCAACGCGGTGGTGTTCTCGCCCGGCGGGCGGCAGCTGCTGGCCGGCGGCCGGGGCGAGGTGCTGCGCTGGTCGCTCGAGGACCCCGTGTCCTCGCGGGCGCTGCCGCGGCTGCCCCTGGGCGAGGACGCCGACGTCCTCGCCGTCGCCGCGGCCGCCGACGGCACCGTCTACGCCGGCGGGAGCTCCGCGGGCCTCGTCCGGTACGCCACCGACGGCCGGGACGCCGAGCGCCTCGACCCGGTGCCCACGGGCCGGACCGTCCGGTCCCTGGCCCTCGACGACGACGGCGCCCGCCTGGCCGTGGGGCTGAGCGCCCGCGAGCTGCGGCTCTACGACGTCGAGGGCGAGCGGCTGGCCGAGGCCGGGACCGTCCGCGACTTCGGCAGCTGGGTCAGCGACGTCAGCTTCTCCCCGGACGGGGAGCAGATCGTGGCCGCGAGCTTCGACCAGAACGCCTACGTGCACCGGCTGCCCGATCTCGCGCGCGTGGAGGTGTTCCCCACGGCGGCCCGGGTGACGGGGGCGCTGCGGGTGGGCGAGCGGCTGATCACCGCCTCCCAGGACGGCACCACCCGCTCGTGGGACCTGGAGGGCCCGGTGATCCACCGCCGCGGGGAGCCGGTGTACCAGCTCTCCGCCGACCGCTCGGCCACGGTGCTCAGCGCCGTGGGCATCGGCGCGGGCGTCGTCTCCCTGTTCGACCTCACCGGGGAGGTGCCCGTGCCGCTGCCGTCGCCGGAGGCCCCGCCCGGGGAGACCCTCTGGTACGCGGGCGCCGTGGCCCCCGACGCTTCGTTCGTGGCCGGTGGCACCGAGGACGGGGACGTCCTGGCCTGGCCCCTCGAGGACGGGCGCCCGCAGGAGCCGGCGCGGGCCGCGGCCCTGGACGTGGGGGTCACGGGCGCCGACGTGACGGCGGACGGCTCCACGATCGCGGCGTGGTCCGAGGTCGGCACCGAGGTCGCCCTCCTGCGCCGTGACGCCGGCGGAGGAGTCCGGCGCGTGTCCACGATCCCGGTGGCCGGGACGGAGGCGGCGCGGTTCAACGCCTCGGGGACGGTGCTCGCGGCGGCGGACGACTCGAGGCACGTGCAGCTGTGGGACGTCTCCGACCCCGCCGCGCCCCGCCGGACCGCGGAGCTCACCCTGGACTCGGTCGTGACCTCGGCCGTGTTCTCCCCGGTGGCCGACGTCCTGGCCGTGGGGACCGAGGGCGGGCGGGTGCGTCTCTGGGACGTCGCGGACCCGTCCGAGCCCCACCCCCTGGGCGAGACCTCCGACGCCCTGTCCTCGGTCAAGGGACTGCAGTTCTCCCCGGACGGCACCCTGCTGGCGGGCGCCTCGGGGGACAAGTTCGTGTGGATCTGGAAGGTCGGCGCCGCGGACCTGAGCGTCTACGCGGCCCTGTCCGCCTCCGGGGACCGGATGAACGACGTGCGCTTCGTCGGCGACCAGCTGATCGCCACCGGCGACGACGGCGTGGTGCGCAGCTGGCTGGTGCAGGCGGAGGACGCGGTCAGCGCGGTCTGCGCGGCCCGCGGGGACCGGATCACCGAGGACGAGTGGAGCCGGCACGTGACGGGAGCCCCGTACCGGGACCTGTGCTGAGCCCGGCACCGGCGGCCGTTCCTGTCCGGGGCCCTGTGCCGGGGGCTGCGCCGAGCGCTGCGCCCCGGCCGGTGCCGGGCCCCGAGCCGGGCCCGGGGCGGGGCCGGCGGGCCGCTCACTTGGCGTCCGCGTAGGACTCCACCACGGTCACGCTGACGGGGAACTCCACCGGGATCCGGCCGAACACCATCCGCCCCGCCTGCCCGGCGCATCCCCGGACCAGCTCGGCCGCGCGCTCGGCCTCCTCCCGGGCGCAGTGCAGCACGATCTCGTCGTGCAGGAAGAAGACGAGCTCGGCGTCGATCCCCTCCCGCACGAGGGCGGAACGGATGGCGCCCATCCAGCACATCGCCCACTCCGCCGCGGTGCCCTGCACCACGAAGTTACGGGTGAACCGGCCCTGGCCGCGGGCCATCGCCCCGGCGCGCCGCTCGGCCTCCGCCGTCGCGGTGTCGCGCTGGGCCGCGTCCCAGTCCGGCCCCGGCCGGGGCGACCAGCGGCCCAGGTGCGTGCACACCTGCCCGCCGGTCTCCCCGACGCGGGCCGCCCGCTCGACGTAGTCCACGGCCCGCGGGAACATCCGGGCCAGGTGCGGCATGAGCCGCCCGGACTGCCCGGTGGTGGCCCCGTACATGGCGCCCAGCATGGCCACCTTCGCCTGCGGGCGCTCGGTCAGCTCCGATCCGCGCTCCTCGCCCAGGTCCGCGATGGCCTGGTACAGGTCACGGCCGTGGGAGGCGGCGGCCAGGGCGTCGTCGTGGGCGAGGGCCGCGAGGACGCGCGGCTCCAGCTGGGCGGCGTCGGCGACGACCAGCACCCGTCCCGGGTCCGCCCGCACGGCGTCCCGCACCACGTGCGGGATCTGCAGGGCGCCGCCGCCGCGGGCCGACCACCGTCCGGTGACCACGCCGCCCACCACGTACTCGGGCCGGAAGCGGCCCTCCCGCACCCAGCTGTCCAGCCAGTGCCACCCGTTGGCGCTGAGCAGCCGGGCCTGCTTCTTGTGCTCCAGGATCGGCTCGATCAGCGCCTGGCGCCGTGCGGCCAGGTCGGGCACGGCCCGGGCCCACTCGACGAGCTCCCACTGCCGGGTGCTGGTCACGTCGATGCCCGCCGCGCGCATGGCCTTGAGCAGCTCCTGCGGGGAGTCCGGGTTCAGCCCGGGGGCGTGCAGCACCTCCCGCAGCCGCCGGACGGTCCGCTCCATCCGCTCGGGCCGCTCCCCGGGGGCCGGCTCGGGCCCGAGCGCGTCCTCCAGCAGGGCGCGGTGGACGTCCTCGCGCCAGGGCACCCCGGCATGCTGCATCTCCGCGGCGATCAGCGCCCCCTGGGACTCCGCCGCCAGCAGGAGGGTCAGCCGGCGGGGGTCCGCCGCGCCGGCCACGGCGGCGAGCTGGGCCAGCAGCTCGCCCACGAGCTCGTCCACCCCCGGCCCGGCGGCGCGCGGCAGCTCGAACAGGCTCGACTGGTCCTGCGCCGGCCGCGGGGGCGGGAGCAGGCCGGGCGCCTCGTCCTCCGGCAGCGCCAGCAGGACGGGGGCGTAGGGGAGGGGGCCCTGCGCCCCGGAGCCGTGCGCGGTCGCGGCCGTGGCGAGGATCGCCTGGCACAGCCGCAGGTCGTGGCACCGTTCGACGCGCGCTCCCGCGGCCAGCAGCTCGGGATAGAGCGCTCCGGTGCGCTCCCACGCCCAGCGCGGGGCGGTGTCCCCGGCCCGGCGGGCGGCCTCCTCGCGCGCGGCGACGAACGCGGCCAGCTCCCCGGCGGGCACGTCCACGGCGGCGCCGGCCACCCCGTCGGACACCACCACGGCACGGTGCCCGGCCCGTCCCTCCTCCGCTGCTCCCACCACGATGTGCATCCGGCCATTGTCCTGCACGGGTCCGTCACCGTAGGCCGGTGCCCGGACTGCACACGCGCCCGCGCCGCGCCGTGCCCGGCAGCCCGTCCACACGGCCCGCCCGGCCGGGTCCGGGTCCGGCCGCCCGGACCGAGAGTGGGGCCATGAGCACCGCCGCCCACCGCCCCGCCCCGGCCCGGACCCCGGGCGTCCCCGCCGCCCGGGTCCGCACGGTCCGCCTCGTCAGCGACGACCCCGGCCTGCGCGCCACGGTCGGGCGCGTCTGCGCCGCAGCCGGCGCCGAGCTGCTGGCCGAGCCCGCCGGCCCCACCTCCTCCACGCGGGCGCCGCTCGCCGACACCGAGCTGGTGGACGTGCACCACGCGGTGCGGGGCCGGGTCCGGCCGGGCACCGTGCTGGTGGGCCGGCCCGAGGACACCGGGCTGTGGGACCGGGCCGCCGAGCTCGGCGGCTGCACCGTCGCGGTGCTGCCGGACGCCGCCGGCTGGCTCGCCGACCTGCTCTGCGCGAGGAGCACGGGCGGACCCGGCCCCGGCGGGACGGGGCACGTCGTGGGCGTCCTGGGTGCGGTGGGCGGGGCGGGCGCCTCCACGCTGGCGTGCTGGCTCGCGGACCGGGCCGCCCAGGAGGAGCGCACGGCCGTGCTGGTGGACGCGGACCGGGAGGGCTGCGGCATCGACGTCCTGCTGGGCCTCGAGGACCGGGACGGGCTGCGCTGGCCGGACCTGCAGCGCATCGCCGGGACCGTGCACGCGGAGCAGCTGTGGCCGGCCCTCGCCCGTGCCGGCCGGCTGCGGTGGCTCTCCTGGGACCGCTCCCGCCCGGACGGCGCGCCCGCGCCCTACGCGCCCGTGCTGGAGGCCCTGCGCCGGGCCGCGGAGCTCGTCGTCGTGGACCTCGGCCGGGCCGGCCCGGCGGCGGCGGACACGGCCGTCCTGTGCGACCAGGTCCTCGTGCCGGCGCCCCGCACGGTGCGCGGCATGCTGGCCGCCCGGTGGGCCGCGGACCTGCTGGCCGGCGTCCCGGCCCGCCTGGTGCCGGCCGGGCTCAACGTGGCCGACGTGGACGACGCCCTCGCCGCCGCCGCGACCGGCCTGCCGGTCGCGGGGTCCGTGCGCTTCTGCGGCGGGGTGCCCGAGGCCGCCGAGACGGGCCGCCTCCTCGAGGCCGGCCGCTCCCGCCGGCTCGGCCGGGACGTGGCCGGGCTGCTCTCGGCCGTGGGAGCGCTGCGGTGAGCGCCTCCCCGCCCGAGCTGCCGGACGCGCTGCTGGAGGACGTGCGGGACCGGCTGCTGTCCGCCCCGGGCCCCGTCACCGACGCCGACATCGCCGAGGCCGTGCGCGCCGGCGGCCGCGTGCTGGGCGCGGCCGGCACGCTGCACGCGGTCCTGGTGGTGCGGGCCGAGCTCACCGGGCTCGGCCCGCTGGAGCCCTTGCTGCCGCACCGGGGACTCACCGACGTCTACGTCAACGGGCCCGACCAGGTGTGGCTGGAGACCGAGGCCGGGGTGCGGCGGGTCGCGTCTCCGTTCCGCTCGGACGCCGAGGTGCGAGCCCTGGCGGTGCGGCTGGTGACCGCCGCCGGTCGCCGGCTCGACGCCGCCCACCCGTGCGCCGACGTCCAGACCGCCGGCGGGTACCGGGTGCACGCCGTCCTGCCGCCCGTCTCCACCGGAGGGACCCTGCTCTCCGTGCGCTTCCGGACCCACCGGACCCTGTCCCTGCAGGACCTCGTGGACGTGGGCACCGTCCACCCGGACACGGCCGAGCTGCTCGCCGGGGCGGTGCAGTCCGGGGCGAACTTCCTGGTCAGCGGGGCGACCGGAGCCGGGAAGACCACCGTGCTCAACGCCCTGCTGTCCCGGTCGCCGCAGCACGAGCGGATCGTGCTGATCGAGGACGCCGCCGAGCTGCGCCCCGAGCATCCCCACGTGGTCGGGCTCCAGGCCCGGCACGCCAACGCCGAGGGCGCCGGAGGCATCGACCTGGCCGAGCTCGTCCGCCAGGCGCTGCGGATGCGCCCGGACCGGCTCGTGGTGGGGGAGTGCCGCGGAGCCGAGGTGCGCGAGCTCCTCACCGCGCTCAACACCGGGCACACGGGAGCGGGCACGGTCCACGCGAACTCCGCCGAGGCGCTGCCCGCCCGGCTCGCGGCCCTGGGCGCGCTCGCCGGGATGAGCCGGGAGGCGGTCACGCTGCAGGCCGTGAGCGCCCTGGACCTGGTCATCCACGTCGCCCGTGCGGGCGGGCACCGCGAGGTCCGCGCGGTCTCCCTGCTCGAGGAGCGCGCCGGAGCCCTCGCCACGGTGCCCGCCGCCGTCCAGGCCGACGGGCGGCTGCGCCGCGGACCGGGCTGGGAGGGACTGTGCGCCCTGCTGGACCGGTCCCTCGCCGCGGCACCGGCCACCGCGCGGAGCACCCCGTGAACGCGCTGCTGGTCCTCGCCCTGTGCCTGGCCGGCTGCTCCGCCGCCCTGCTGGGCGGACCGCTCCACCGGGTTCGGGCGGCCGCACGGCGGGACCCCGGCAGGAAGCGGATGACGGCATGGCGGTCCCGTCTCTCCCGGGACGCCGCCGCGGAGTCGGCCGAGTGGGTCGCGCTGCTGCGCCGGCTGGCGGCGCTGCTGCAGGCGGGACGGTCGCCGGCGACGGCCTTCGAGGGCGCCCCCGGTGGAGCCGGCCACCGGTCCCGCACACCCACGGCCCGTCACCTGGAGCAGCTGTGCGCCGCCGTGGCGGCCGCCGCCCACCTGGGCCTGGGCACCGCGGACGCGCTCGCCGCCGTTCCCGCCCCGGCGCTCGGCCACCGGCCCCTGGAGCGGTGGGCGGCCTCGGCCACGGCCGAGCTGACGCTGTGCTGGGAGGTCTCCGAGCGCACCGGTGCACCGCTGGCCGAGCTGCTCGGCGGGCTCGCCGACGCCCTCGAGGCCGAGCTGGACGCCGAGGCGGCCCGGAGCACCGCACTGGCGGGCCCCCGATCGACCGTCCGGATCCTGTCCTGGCTGCCGGTGCTCGGGATCGCCCTGGGCATGCTGATGGGCGTCGACCCGCTGCGCACCCTGTTCACCACGCCGTGGGGCGCGGCCGCGCTCGTCGCCGGCGCGGTCCTCACCGTCCTCGGCCGGGCGTGGACGCGAGCGCTGATCGGCCGGGCCGAGGCCGTGGGTGCGCGATGACGGCCCTGATCGCCGCCGCCGTGGGCCTGCTCCTGCTCGCGGCCGCGACCGCGGTGCTCCTGCCGTACCGGGCGCGCCTGACGGCGTGCTCGGGCCCGGCCACGGTGGGCCGCCGGGCTCCCGCGGCGCACGTCTCCGCCGGGGTCCTCGTGGAGCTGACCGCGGCCATGCTGGACGCCGGGCTGCCGCTCGGAGAGGCCGTGGCCGTGCTGGGCGGGAGCCGGGGGCACGCGCCCGGCAGTGCCCTGGCCGGGGTGGGCGCCGGGCTGCGGCTGGGTCTGCCGTGGGCCACCGCCTGGGCCGCGGCCGGCGAGCTGCCTGCGCACCTGGAGGACTACCGCGAGGCCCTCGCGTTCACGGCGACCTCGGGGGCACCCTCGGCTCGGAGCCTGCGGTTCCAGGCCTCCCAGGTGCGCCGGGCCGCCTACCGGCGGGCCGAGCGCGCCGCGGAGGTGCTGTCCGTGCAGCTCGTGCTGCCGCTGGGGCTGTGCTCCCTGCCGGCCTTCGTCTGCTGGGGCGTGCTGCCGGTCGTGATGGGCCTCGTCCCGGAGGTGTTCCGATGACCCGCCGCGCCCGGAGCCGCGCGCCCCCGTCCGCGGGAGCCCGCTCCGCCCGCTGCACCGTCCACCGATCGAGGCGGATCAGGCCGCCTCCCTCCATCTGCTCCACCCATCCCGAAAGGACCCGTCATGTCCCAGCAGCAGCTCTCCCGGCCCCGGTTCTCCTCCCGCGAGGCGTTCCGGCGCCGCAGCTCCGTGGCACCCGATCTCGCGCGGGGCACCGGCCTCACACCGGCCGCCGGCGGAGCCGCCCGCCGCGGCGCCTCCGCCCCGCCCCGTCCGCTCGGGCGGGCGGAGGAGGCGGACCTCGGGGCGACCACGGTCGAGTACGCCATGGTGGTGCTCGCCGCCGCGGCCTTCGGCGGCGTCATGGCCGCGGTGCTCTCCTCCGGCCAGGTGCGCGAGCTCCTGACCGCGATCATCGAGAAGGCCCTCGGGGTCTGAGAACCGTGCCGCGTGGGATCCGCGGCGCCGGTCCCGGCGCCGCGGATGCCCCGGTCCTCCCGTCCCCCGGTCCTCCCTCTCCCACGGTCCTTGGCTCCCCGTGATCCTCGGCGTTCCGCGGGGTGGGTGACCGTTCCCCGCGCCCGGAGCCGGCCGTCCTCTGCGCCCGGCCGTTCGCAGCCGTCCCGTCCACTCACCCACCGGCTCACCGGTTCCTCACAGCCTCAGCACCGGCTCATCACCGCCGCCCTCCGCCTGCCCACCGTTCGCTCACCGTCCCCGAGGAGACCGCCATGACCGCCGAACGCCCCCGTCCGTCGCCGCACACCGCGGGTCCCGACCGCGGGGCCGTCACCGCCGAGACGGCGGTCCTACTGCCCGCGCTCGTGCTGCTCCTGGCCGTGCTGCTCGCCGCGGCCGCGGCCGGGATGACGCTGATCCGCTACGAGGAGGCCGCGCGGGCCTCGGCCCGGGCCGCAGCCCGCGGCGAGAGCTCCGCGACCGTCCGCTCGACCGCGCTGTCCGTGGCGGGCCGGGACGCCGCGGTGCACGTCGAGGCCGGCACCGGGACCTCCACGGTGGTCGTGGCCGGCCCCGCCCCCGGGATCCTGGGCACCTGGGGCGGCTGGGAGCTGCGCGCCGAGGCCTCCGCCGAGACCGAGGGCGCCCGCACGGCCGGGGACCACGGTGGCTGACCCGGCAGCCCGCCCGGAGGTCCGCCCGGTACCGGCCGGCGGCGCACCGGCCGCCGACCGTGACCGTGACGATGACCGTGACGATGACCGTGGCAGCGGCACCGTGCACGCCCTGACGCTCTCCCTCGTGCTCGGCGTGCTCCTGGTCACGGTGCTGCTGCTGGCGCAGGCGGGCATCGCGACCCACCGGGCGGGCAAGGCCGCGGACCTCGCCGCGCTCGCCGCCGCGGACGTCGCCCGCGGTCTCGCGGCCGGTGAGCCGTGCGGCACCGCCGCCCGCGTCGCGCAGGCCAACGGCGCTCAGCTGGAGCTGTGCGAGCTGGTGGAGCCGGACCGGGTCGTCGTCGACGTGGGAACCGCGGTCGCGCTCGAGGGGCCGCTGGCCCGGTTCGGCGCGGCCCGCGGGGTCTCCCGGGCCGGTCCGCCCGGAGACCCGTGAGCGCTCAGGCGCCCGGGGCGTTGCGCAGCAGGGCGTCGATCAGTTTCACCGCGCCGTGCTTGTCCAGCGGGTTGTTGCGGTTGCCGCACTTGGGCGACTGCACGCAGGACGGGCAGCCGTGCTCGCACTCGCAGGAGGAGATCGCCTCACGGGTCGCGCGCAGCCACGCGACCGCGGTGTCGTAGCCGCGCTCCGCGAAGCCCGCGCCGCCGGGGTGCCCGTCGTAGACGAAGACCGTGGGCAGCTCGGTGTCGGCGTGCAGGGCGGTGGAGAGCCCGCCCACGTCCCACCGGTCGCACGACGCCACGAGCGGGAGCAGGCCGATGGCGGCGTGCTCGGCCGCGTGCAGGGAGCCGGGGACGTCCGGCTCCTCGATCCCGGCGCCGTTCAGCACCGGCCCGGGCACGGTGAACCACACGGACTTGGTGAACAGGTCCCGGGCGTCGAGCTCGAGAGGCTCCTCGCCGAGCACCTCGTTGGAGGTCACGGCCTTGCGCTGGAAGGAGACCACCTTCGTGGTGACCTGCACCTGGCCGAAGTGGACGGTCACCGGCCCCCACGTCTCCGAGCGCTCCTCCGCCACCACGGTGACCTGGGTGACGTCCCGGGCGGTCGTGTAGAAGTCCGGGTGCGCCCGGGTCACGGCCGCGTAGGAGTCCGCCTCGTTGAGCTCGTCGACGAGGTAGGTCCGCCCCTGGTGCACGTACACGGCCCCGGGGTGGGCCTGGTAATGGGACTGCGGGGCGTCCATGGTGCCCAGCACCGCGCCCGTGTCGGTCTCGATGATCCGGATCGGCCCGCCCCCGTCCGAGCGCAGGGAGACCATCCCGGCCGCGGACTGCGGGTGCGTCCAGAACCACCCGCTCGGCCGGCGGCGCAGGTGCCCGTTGGCCACCAGGGAGGAGAGCACCTCCGCCGCCGTGGGGCCGAACGCGCCGACCTCCTCGGCCCGCAGCGGCTGCTCGGCCGCCGCCGCGCACAGGTGCGGGGCCAGCACGTAGGGGTTCGAGGGGTCGAAGACGGTGGCCTCGACGTCCACGTCGAAGACGGCCTCCGGGTGGTTCACCAGATAGGTGTCGAGGGGGTCGTCGCCGGCCACGAACGCCGCCAGCGCCTCCTGCCCGGCCCGGCCCGCCCGGCCGATCTGCTGGAAGAAGGAGGCCCGGGTGCCGGGCCAGCCCGCCACCACCACGGCGTCCAGGCCCGCCACGTCGATGCCGAGCTCCAGGGCGGAGGTGCTGGCCACGCCGAGCAGCCGCCCGTCCCGCAGGGCCGCCTCCAGGGCACGGCGCTCCTCGGGCAGGAAACCGGAGCGGTAGGCCGCCACCCGGTGGGCCAGCGAGGGGTCGACCTCCTCGAGCTGGCGGTGCGCGATCTGGGCGATCGTCTCCGCGCCGCGCCGGGACTTGATGAAGGCGATCGTCCGGACCCGGTGCAGCACCAGGTCCGTGAGCATGTCGGCGGCCTCGGCCAGCGCGGTCCGGCGCACCGGGGCGTCGTTCTCGCCCACGCCGTCCGTCTGCTCGGGCTCCCAGAGCACCACGGTGACCGGCCCGTGCGGGGAGAAGTCCGTGGTCACCGGCGTCACCTCGGCCTCGGGCACGCCCACGAGCCGGGCGAAGGAGGCGTGCGGTTCGAACGAGGTGGCCGAGGCCCCGATGAAGACGGGGTCGGCGCCGTAGGCCCGGCAGATCCGGCGCAGCCGCCTCATGAGGTTGGCCACGTGCGAGCCGAAGACCCCGCGGTAGGAGTGCGCCTCGTCCACGACGACGTACCGGAGCCGGCGGAAGAACCGGGACCAGCGCGCGTGGTTGGGCAGCACCCCGTAGTGCAGCATGTCGGGATTGCACAGCACCACGTCCGCGTGGTCCCGGACCCAGCGGCGCTCGGCCGGGTCGGTGTCGCCGTCGTAGGTGGCGGCGCGCAGGGTCGGCAGGCCCAGCGCCTCCAGCCCCTTGAGCTGGTCGGCCGCCAGGGCCTTGGTGGGCGAGAGGTACAGGGCCGTGGCCTCGTCCGGGTGGCGCACCATGCCGGGATGCGCGAGCGCGGCCAGCCGTCCCCGGTGCACGGCGTCGGCCACGGGCAGCTGGTAGGCCAGGGACTTGCCCGAGGCCGTGCCGGTGGCCACCACCACGTGCCGGGGGGCCAGCACGGCCTGGACCTGGTGCAGGTACGGCCGGTGCACGCCCAGCCGCTCGTAGGCCGCGACCACGTCCGGGTGCAGGTGCTCGGGCCACGGGGCCGTCACCGCGTCCCGGTCCGGCAGCTCCCGGACATGACGCACCTGCTCCGGCGCGTCGCCGCGGCCGAGCAGGGGGATCAGGGAGGCGTGGTCGGAGGACGGCACCGGTTCATTGTGCCACCGCGGTCCCGGCGGCCCCACCCGTGTAGGGGCCGCCGGGGCCGCGGGACGCGCCGGCCGCGGACAGGACGGGCGACCCGGCTCCGGACCCGTTCCGTCAGTCCTGTCCGGCCGCGCCGTGGACCCGCCGGTGCACGCGCGCCTCCCAGGGGGCCAGGACGGTGACGTCCGCCGGAGCGGCGCTGCCGCCCCGGTTGCCGAGCAGCACCTCGGTGCCGGCCCACGCGGCGGCGTCCGGGAGGTCGGCGCGCAGCTCCTCGCCCGAGACGTTGGCCAGCACGAGCAGCTCGACGTCGCCCAGCCGCCGGGTGAAGGCGTAGACCTGCTCGTGCTCCGGGACCAGCATCGTGAAGTCGCCCAGGGCCACCGCCGGCTCGGTGCGGCGCAGCTCGATGAGCCGGCGGTAGTGGTGGAACACGGAGCCCGGATCCGCCCGGGCGGCGTCGGCGTTGACCACGTCGTGGTTCGGGTTGACCGGGATCCACGGGGTGCCGGTGGTGAACCCGGCGTGCTCCCCGGCGCTCCACTGCACCGGGGTGCGGGCGTTGTCCCGGCCCGTCCAGCGCAGGCCCTCCAGCACGGCGGCGGGGTCCGCCCCGGCGGCCACGGCGTGCCGGTAGTGGTTGACCGACTCGATGTCCCGGAAGTCCTCGATCGAGCCGAAGTCGGCGTTGGTCATGCCCAGCTCCTCGCCCTGGTAGACGTAGGGCGTGCCGCGGTGCAGGTGCAGCAGCGTGGCCAGGCACGTGGCGGAGGCCACCCGGTGCTCCGGGGAGTCGTCGCCGAAGCGGGAGACCACCCGGGGCTGGTCGTGGTTGTTCCAGTACAGGGAGTTCCAGCCCACCTCCTCCAGGCCCTCCTGCCACCGGCCCAGGGAGGCCTTCAGATCGGTCAGGCGCAGCGGCTTCGGGTCGAACTTGCCGCCGGGGCCGTGGTCGAGGTTGACGTGCTCGAACTGGAAGACCATGTCCACCTCGGCCCGGGCCGGGTCGGTGAACAGCACCGCCTCCTCCACCGTGACGCCGGGCATCTCGCCCACGGTCAGCAGCTGGGCGTCCCGGCCGGCGAAGACCTCCCGGTGCATCTCCTGGAGGAACTCGTGGATGCGCGGCCCGTTGGTGTAGGACGCCGAGCCGTCGCCGTAGGGCGTCCCCCCGACGGGCGGCCCGTCGTGCAGGTGCCCGTCGGCGGCGACGTCCTTGCTGATCATGTTGATCACGTCCATCCGGAAACCGTCCACCCCGCGGTCCAGCCACCAGCGCATCATGGCGTGCACGGCCCGGCGCACCTCGGGGTTCTCCCAGTTGAGGTCCGGCTGCTTGGCCGAGAACAGGTGCAGGTAGTACTCGCCGGAGGCCTCGTCGAGCTCCCAGGCGGGCCCGGAGAAGATGCTCTGCCAGTTGGTCGGCTCCGCCCCGGGCGCCCCCGCCTCCATGCCGCGGCGGGGCGTGCGCCACCAGTACCAGTCCCGCTTGGGGGAGTCGGGGGAGGAGCGGGACTCCACGAACCAGGGGTGCTCGTCGGAGGTGTGGTTGACCACGAGGTCCATCACGAGCTTCATGCCGCGGGCGTGCACGGCCTCGAGCAGCTCGTCGAACTCCTCGAGCGTGCCGAAGGACGGGTCGACGTCCTGGTAGTCGCTGATGTCGTAGCCGTTGTCGTCCTGCGGGGAGCGGTAGATCGGCGACAGCCAGATCACGCCCACCCCCAGCGCCTCGAGGTGGTCCAGGTGGGCGAGGATCCCGCCCAGGTCGCCGATCCCGTCGCCGTTCGAGTCGGCGAACGAGCGGGGGTAGATCTGGTACACCACGGTGTCGGTCCACCACGCGGGGGCCGGGGCAGTGGCGAGGTCGTGCTGCTGGGGGCTGGTGGTCATTTGACGGCTCCTCGGGTCACGCCGGAGATGACCCACCGCTGGGCGAGGACGTACACCACGAGCAGTGGTGCCATCGCCATGAGGTAGGACGCGAACGCGACGGTGTAGTTGGTCTGGAACTGGGACTGGAAAACGTACTGCACGAGCGGCAGGGTCGCCTGCCCGGGGTCGGAGACGATGATGAGCGGGAGCAGGAAGTCGTTCCACGCCCACAGGCAGGTCAGGATCCCGACGGTGGCGTTCATGGGCGTGAGCAGGGGGAAGATCACCCGCCAGAAGACGCCCCACGTGCCGGCGCCGTCCATCCGGGCCGCCTCCTCGAGCTCGAGGGGGATGGAGCGGATGTAGGCGGTGAAGATGAAGATGTTGAAGGACAGGCCGTAGACGACGTACAGCAGGACCAGCCCGGCCGGGTTGTCCAGGCCCAGCTGCGCGGTCTGCTTGGCCACGGGGAGCATCAGGATGGGGAAGGGCACGAAGAGCGCGGAGACGAAGTAGAAGAACAGGCCCTTGAAGAGGCGCCGGTGCATGTTCCGGGCGATCGCGTAGGCCACCATCGAGTTCGTCAGCAGGGTCAGGGCCACGGCCGACACCGTGATGACCGCGCTGTTGAGCGCTGCCCGGGGGAAGTCCGTCAGCGTCCAGGCGTCGGCGAAGTTGGCCCACCGGACCTCGGTCGGGAGCGCGAAGCCGCTGCCGCCCAGCTGGTCGGGGGTCTTCAGGGCGGTGACCACCGTGAAGTACAGCGGCACGAGGACGGTCAGGGCCAGCACGACCAGCAGTGCGGTGAGCCACCAGTTGACCCGGGCGCCGGTGCGCCGTCGTCGGGCGGGGCGCGGGGCGGCGGCCCCGAGGGTGGGGGCGGCGGTGCCGCTGGGCGGGGCGGCGACGTGGGTGGAGGACATCAGGCGGACACCTCTTCGCGGCGGAGGACTCGGAGCTGGACGACGGCGAAGACCACCAGCACCACCATGAACACCACGGCGTTGGCGATCTGGTAGCCGTACTCCCCGCCCTGGAAGCCGCCCTTGTAGATGAGCACGGAGACGGACTCCGTGGCGGTGCCCGGTCCGCCGCCGGTCATGGCGATGATGTGGTCGAAGACCTGGAGGAAGTTCTTCAGCGACAGCACCATGTTCAGCGTGAAGAACGCCGCGATCATGGGGAACGTGATGGACCAGAACCGCCTCCACGGACCCGCGCCGTCGATGGCGGCGGCCTCGTAGAGCTCGGCCGGCACGGTCTGGAGGCCGGCGAGGTAGATAATGATGTTGAACGCGACCGCCTGCCACACGGCCAGGACGACGATCCCGACCCACGCGAGCTCGGGGTCGGCCAGCAGGGACGTCGAGAGACGGTCGATGCCCAGGGCGGCGCCGATGCTCGGCAGCGAGTTGGTGAACAGGTAGTTGAACACGTAGCCGATGACCAGCACCGCGAGCACGTTCGGCACGAAGTAGACCCCGCGCAGGGTGTTCTTGAACCTGATCCTCCCGTTGAGGCCCACGGCCAGGGCCAGGGCGAGGACGTTGACCAGGACCGTGGCCACGAGGGCGAACCGGAAGGTGAACCAGTAGGCGGCGCGCACCCTCTCGTCGCCGAACAGCGCGGCGTAGTTGGACAGCCCGACGAAGTCCCAGTCGCCGTAGCCGGGGGAGTCGGTGAAGCTGTAGAAGACCCCCTGCAGCACCGGGGCGGTGTGGAAGAGCAGGAAGAGCGCCAGTGCGGGGAGCACCATCCAGTAGTAGGCACGCCCGGGACCCGTGCGGCGGTTCCGGGGCCGGCGGGCGGTGGTCGGGCGGGTCGTGGCGCTCATCGGGACTCCACCGCTCCCAGGCCCCAGCTGCGCCGGGTGGCGACCTCGTCCCAGCTCTCGTCGAGGGACGCCAGGAACGCCTCCCGGTCCCCGTCGATGAGGTACTGCTGCAGCAGCGGACCCAGGGGGACGGCGGGGATGAACTGGTGGTCGAAGAATCCCACGATGCGCTCCTGGTCGATGTAGGGCTGGATCCCGGTCAGGGCGGGGTCGTCGTTGGACAGGCCCTCGAGGGTCGGCACGGCCGTCTGCTCCTCGGCGTAGTCCTGGACGACCTCGGGCTGCATGAGGAACTCGACGAAGCGCCGGACCTCCTCGGGGTGCTCGGTGTCCGCGCCGGCGGTGATCACCACGTCCACGCCGGAGACCAGGACGGTCTGCGCCGGGTCGTTCGTGGCGGGCAGGGCGAAGCTGCCGATGGTGAAGCCGGGCTCGAACGAGCGGATCTGGGGCACCGCGTAGTTGCCCAGCAGCAGCATCGCCGACTCGCCCCGGGCGAAGGCGGCGGTGCCGTCCTCGTAGCCGGTGGCCACCGGGTCCGGCTGGGTGTGCTCGAACAGCTCCGCGAGCTTCCCGGCGGCCTCCGGCCACTCCTCCTGGAAGGTCGTCTCGCCGGCGAAGCGCTGCTCCCAGAAGTCCTCGGGGGTGGTCTGTGGGACGATCGGTGCCAGCGGCGCCTGGCCGGTCCACGCGTCGGCGAGCGTCCCGTAGAAGGGGGTGACGCCGCGGTCCTCGAAAGTCCGCGCCGCGGCGATCAGCTCGTCCCACGTCTGCGGCACGGCGACGCCGTGCTCGGCGAAGAGCTCCTCGTTGTAGAGCACGCCGGCGGCGTTGGCCGCGAAGGGGACGCCGTTCACCGCCCCTTCGGAGCCCGCACCGAGCTCCTGGACGATCTCGGCGTAGGCCGGGTTGACGTCCTCCAGCGCCGCGGAGCCCGCGAAGTCGGCGAACACGCCCGCCGAGGCCAGCTCGCCGAAGGTCCCGTTGGCGTTGAGGGTCAGCACGTCCGGCACGTCCTCCTTCACCAAACGGGTACGCAGGGCGGTCTCCGGGTCGGGGACGTTGTCCACGACCACGCGCACGTCCGGGTTCTGCGCCTCGAACTGCCGGGCGAGCTCCTCGAAATAGGCCACGGCCTCGCCCTTGAACTGGAAGAACGTGATGGTGGTGGGCTGCTGCGCCTCGCCCGCGGAGCAGCCCGTCAGCAGCAGTGCGCACGCGGCGAGGCCCGTCCGGCGGAGCAGCGACCGGCGGGCGGTCGCGGAGGCCGTCACCTCGGGCCCGCTGACGGCGGGGCGGCGGGCCGGGAGGACGGGCGGGACCTGGTGCGCATGCGGATCTCCTGCGGTGGCGACCCGCGGTGGTCGCCGACCGGGTCTTCCGGGAATATATTTATGACTTAGATTTATTGCTTGGACTATTATGCGGATCACATCCGACGAGCGTCAAGGGGGATCGAGTGAGCCGTGCCGGAACATCTCCGCAGCTGCTGCGGCGGACCAACATGGGCGCGGTCCTGCAGGTCCTGCGCGACGCCGGCGTGGTCACCGTCACCGAGCTGATGGCCGCCACCGGCCTGGTTCGCACCACGGTGATCGCCGTGTGCGACGACCTGCTGGACCGAGGCTGGATCCAGGAGGTCGAGGGGTCCTCCGGGGCGCAGGTGGGCCGGCCCGCGCGGCGGTTCCGGTTCGACGACCGGGCGGGCTTCGTCGTCGGCGTGGACGTCGGCGAGGCCAGGACCACCGCCGTGGTGGCCGACCTCCGGGGCCGCGTCCTGGGCCGGGCGACCCACGTCTTCGCCGACCCGGCCCCGGCGCGGCGCCTGGGCACCGTGGACGCCGCCGTCGAGGGCGCGCTCGCGGACGCCGCCGTGGCCCCGGACGCGGTCCTGGCCGCCGCCGTGGGGATCGCCGCGCCGGTGGACCGCCGCGGCAGGATCTCCCACGGCCAGCCGTTCTGGGCGGCCTTCGACCTCGGCTTCGAGCGCCGGCTGCAGGAGCGCCGCGGCTGGCCCACCCTGCTGGCCAACGACGCCAACCTCGCCGCGATGGCCGAGCGCTGGTGCGGTGCCGCCGCCGGGGTGGACGACCTCGTGGTCATGCTGGCCGGGGAGCGGATCGGCACCGGGGTGATGGAGGCCGGCCGCCTGCTGCACGGCCGCTCCGGCGCGGCGGGCGAGCTCGGCGGCCTGGCCCTGGTGCAGGGCGTCGGCAGCCCGGACGGCATCGCGGCGCTGTGCCGGGCCTGGGGCGCCGAGGCGCTGCTGCCGGGCGCGCCGGCCACCGCGCTGCGGAACCTGGCCGGGCCCGCCGGAACGGTGGAGGCCCGCGACGTCTTCCGCGCGGCGGCCGCCGGGGACGACGTGGCCCGGCGGATCCTCGACCGGCTGGCCGAGCGCCTCGCACGGGTCATCGGCCTGCTGGGCACGCTCCTCGACCCCGAGCTGGTGGTCATCGCCGGGGCCGTGGCCGAGTCCTCCGCCGTCCTGCTGGAGGGCATCGACCAACAGCTGCCGCGGTTCACCGCCACGCCTCCGCGGGTCGCCGTCTCCGTGCTCGGGGACGCGGTCGTCTCGGTGGGAGCGGTGCGCCTGGCCCTGGACCACGTGGAGCGCCACGCCCTGGACCTGGAGCTGGGGGCGGCGGCCGGCTGAGGCCCTCCGGGCGCAGCGCGCCGCGGCCGCCGCGGAGGACCTGCGCGCCCGTGGCGTGTGCGCTGCGCCACCGGCGGCACCGCGCTGATACCGTCGATCCGGTACGCCCTTCCGCCGCCCCCGGCGCAGCAGCGGCGCCCCGCCCCGACCCGGACCGCCGTCCCGGTCGCCCACCGTCCTCGCGGCCGCCGCGAGCGGCCCCACCCTCCAGGAGGACCCCGTGACGTCGTTCCCGCTCGCCGCCGGCGGCTACACCGCACTCGTCGACACCCTCGGGGCCGCGCTGTGCGCGCTCGAGCACGACGGCAGGGCCCTGGTGGTGGCCCGGGAGCCGGGTACCACGACCGAGGACTTCCGGGGCGTCGTGTGCGCCCCGTGGCCGAACCGCCTGGCCGACGGCCGGTACCGCTTCGGCGACCGCCGGCTCGAGGTCCCCGTCACGGAGCCCGAGCGCAGGACGGCCCTGCACGGGCTGGTCTTCGACCGCGAGTGGGAGGTGGTCTCCAGCAGCTCGACGGACGTGGTGCTCGCCCTCCGACTGGGCGCGGACCCCGGGTACCCCTTCGCCGTGCGGGTGGAGGTGCGCTACACGCTCGGTGAGGACGGCCTGCGGGTGGGGATCCGGGCCCGGAACGAGGGGGAGGCCGACGCGCCCTTCGGGTGCTGCTCGCACCCCTACGTCGTGGCCGGTGCCGGGGACGTGGACGACTGGGTCCTCGAGCTCGACGCGTCGAGCATGCTGCAGGTCTCCCCCGACCGGCTGCTGCCGACCGGTCTGGAGGACACGGCGGGAGGCGCCTTCGACTTCCGGGCGGGGCGTCCGCTGCGGGGCGCCTTCGTCGACAACGCGTTCACCGGCGTGGTCCCGCACGACGGGCGGTGCACGGTCCGCCTCACCGCCCCGGACGGACACGGCGCGCTGCTCGGCTGGGACCCCCGCGCCGCCTGGGTGCAGATCCACACCGGCGACCATCTCGTGGGGGCGCCGCGCAGCGGGCTGGCGGTCGAGCCGATGGACTGCCCGCCCGACGCCTTCAACTCGGGCCAGGACCTCGTGGTGCTCGCCCCGGGGGCCGAGCACACGCTGGACTGGGAGCTCCGCGCGTTCTGAGTCCGCCGCGCCGGCTGAGCCGGGTCTGCGGACCGGCTGACTGCCCGGGCGGGGCCGAGCCGGATCCCCGGCCGTGCCGGGCCGGGGCATCCGCTCGTGCCTGATCAGGACGTCCTGCCGTGCCGGGTCAGGAGCCCCGGCCGGCCGTGGCCGCGAACGGGGCCTGCCGGATGTAGAGGCCCTGGTCGAGGACGTCGGCGAGGAAGACCGCCAGATCGGCCCGGCGCATGCCCGTGGAACGCGTGGACACGTGCGCATCGTGCTCCACCCGGCCGGTGGGGGCCCCCTCCAGCAGCCGCGGCGGTCGCACCAGCGTCCACTCCGCACCGGAGTCCTGCCACGCGGCCAGCTCCGCGGCCTTGTCGGCCACCATCGACGGGGCGAACCAGCCCATGGCGGCCGAGATCACCCGGTCCCGGACGCTTTTGCGGTCACCGGCCGCGGTGACACCGGCGCCGCTGACCCCGACGTAGCGGCTCACTCCGGCCGCGCGCAGGGCGGGCACCAGCTGCGCCACGGTCTGCCGGTGCAGGTCCGCGTCCTTCCCGCTGGGCCCCAGCGCCGAGACCACGGCGTCGACTCCGGCGAGGGCGGCGCGCAGCGCCTCGCCGTCCCTGCTGTCCCCGGCGACCACCCGCGTGTCCTCCGGGGCCCGGGACGGCTCGCGGACCAGCGCGGTCACACGGTGACCACGCCGCAGAAGCTCCTGCACCAGCAGCCGCCCGGTCCGTCCGGACGCCCCGAGCACGGTGACGTTCATGCTGCCCTCCTCCGTGGCCGTGGTGGCCGTGCGCCGGATCCGTGGGCCCGTGCGCGACGTCCTCCTGGTGCCGGGGCACCGCGTCGGCCGGGCATCGGAACGGCTCAACTCTCATGTGTATAGTACACATATGAGCGCCGATCTGTCCGTCCTCGACGACGCCCTGATCCGTCTGCGCCGGCTGTGGAGCGCCTCGCGCACCCGCGTCGTCGAGGACGGCGCCACCCCGGTGGAGATGTCCAGCCTGCTGGTGGTGGAGGCCTGCGCCCGGGGGGCGGCCGAGGGCCGTGAGGTGACCGTCGGCGATGTGGCCCGGCTCGCCGACGTCACGGCCTCGACCGCCAGCCGGCTCGTGGACCGCGCCGAGGCGGCCGGTCTGCTGCGCCGCGCCCCGTCCGCGGTCAGCGCCCGGCGCACCGCCCTGGAGCTGACCACCGCCGGGTCCGCCCTGCGCGAGCGCGCCGTGGCCGCGCGCCTCTCCTGGCTGGCCGGTCAGCTGGAGGACTGGGACCCGGCGGACGTGGCGCTGCTGGGCGGGCTGCTGTCCCGTTTCGCCGAAGGGCTGGACCCCGTCGCCGGGGCCGGCGTCCCGTCCGCCCCGGGATCGTGAACCGCAGCGCGGACGCCGGCGCCGCGGCGAGGTCGGCACACCGGGAGCCGCGTCCTGACGGTCCGGGCCGGGCGCGGGCGTCCCGGCCGACGACGGGGGAGCGGAGCCGGTGACGGCGGGGCGGGGC
The DNA here is from genome assembly GCF_001027955.1 of Kocuria sp. SM24M-10. Taxonomy (NCBI): domain Bacteria; kingdom Bacillati; phylum Actinomycetota; class Actinomycetes; order Micrococcales; family Micrococcaceae; genus Kocuria; species Kocuria sp. SM24M-10. The sequence continues at coordinate 23,911 of NZ_LDNX01000073.1, forward strand.
CGGCCATGGAAGAGCGGGGCCGGCGACAGGAGAGCAGGAGCAGGGCCGACGACGGGAGAGCAGGGCCGGCCGACGCGCACGGGCCCGGTCGTCCTCGACGACCGGGCCCGGGCGCGTGCGCCGAGGCGCGCTCAGTCCGTCCGCTGCTCGTAGGCGGCCGGACGCTGCTGCGCACGGCGCAGCCGTTCGACGTCGAACTTGTCGCCACGGTCGAAGCCGTATATCCCGTTCTTCTCCTGGAAGACGTCGGTGAGCTGGGTGTAGCAGTAGCCGAACATGTCGGGGTGGTCCAGCAGGACGTCGGTCAGGCCCTCGAAGCGGGTGTAGAACTCCTCCTCGGAGCGCACCCGGTCGCCGTAGCCCCACGAGTCCGCCTGGTCGTTGCCGACCGCCTCCCGGTCCGCGCGCCGGGCCTCGGCCTCGGCGGCCTCACGGGCGTTCCACCAGATGCCGCCGTACTCGGAGACGAAGAACGGCTGCCCCGCGTACGGCACGGAGAACTCCCGGCCGCCGTGCGGCAGGCCGATGTCCCCCAGGTCGCGGGAGCGGTTCACGAACGGGCGACCCTCGGCCAGCCCGGCCTGCTCCCGCCGGAAGGCCTCCGGGTCCTGCTCGTAGGAGTGGGAGTCGTAGACGTCGGTCTCGGGCACCCGGTGGGAGTACCCCGAGGCGTCGACGACCGGCCGCGACGGGTCGGCCAGCTTGGTCGCCAGGAACATGGCCCGGGTGACGTCGTCGAGCACGGTGATCCGGTCGTGGAGCACCTGGTGGGTCTCGTTGAGCGGGCACCAGCCCACGATCGACGGGTGGTTGACGTCGCGGCGCACCGCCTCCATCCACTGCGCCACGAAGGAGGCGTCGGGCTTCTGGTTGTGCCCCACGGGTCCCTGGCCGGAGACCCCCCAGTCGCCGAACTCGGCCCAGACCAGGTAGCCGCGCAGATCCGCGTGGTAGAGGAAGCGCTCCTCGAAGACCTTCTGGTGCAGGCGGGCGCCGTTGAACCCCGCGGCCAGCGACAGCTCGATGTCGTCGACGAGGGCCTGGTCGCTCGGCGCCGTCATCAGCGACTCGGGCCAGTATCCCTGGTCGAGGACCAGTCGCTGGAAGACCCGGCGGCCGTTGAGCCGGAACGAGTTGCCCTCGATGCTCACGGAGCGCAGGGCGGTGTAGCTGCGCACCCGGTCGAGCTCCGGGCCGTCCGCCTCGGACAGCAGGGCGACCTCCAGCCCGTACAGCTGCGGGTCGCCGACGTCCCACAGCCGCACGTCCTCCTCGGGGACGCGCAGCACGAGGCTCGGCGCGAGGTCGTAGCCGGTGGCCACGGTCTCCTCCACGACCGGCCGGCCCTCGGGGGTGCTCAGGCGCACGCGCAGGGCGCCTGCGGCCACGTTGCGGGTGAGGGGCGCCACGACGGTGAGGGTCCGGGCGGCCACGTTCGGGGTGACCTGCAGCCGGGTGAGCGCCACGGGCGGCACGCCCTCGAGCCAGACCGTCTGCCAGATGCCCGTCGTCCGGGTGTACTGGCAGTGGGTGTTCGCGTACCAGGTGGCCTGCTTCCCCCTGGCCTGCACCTCGCCGTGCAGGTCGCGGGCACGCACGGTGATCTCCACCTCGTCCCCGGGCCCGGCCACGCCGGAGAGGTCCGCGGAGAACGGGGTGAAGCCGCCGCGGTGCCGGGCGACCTCCACCCCGTCGGCCCACACCGTGGCGTCGTGGTCCACGGCCCCGAAGTGCAGGACGGGGCGCAGCCCCTGCCACTCGCCCGGGACGGTGATCCTGCGGCGGTACCACACGGCGTCCAGGAAGTCGGCGTCGCCGACGCCGGAGAGCGCGGACTCGGGTGCGAACGGCACCGTGATGGTCGCGGCCAGGGGCCGCTCGAGCAGGCCGCGGTCGATGCCGGAGTCGCTGCGGTCGATCTCGAAGTCCCACGTCCCGTTGAGGTTCAGCCACTGCTCGCGCACGAACTGGGGGCGCGGGTGCTCGGGCCGGGGGATGCCGGCCGCACCGGACGGCAGGGGTTCGAAGGCGGTGGTCGTCATGGTGGGTCCTCCAGTGGGGCAGGTGGCAGTGCCGTCCAGTCAACCGGACGGACCCGAACATTGCAACGTTAGAATTCGGGAACAGCACATGTCGCCGCGCACCGAGGGGCGGGGGAGGGTTCAGCCCCCGGGTGCGCGGACCGGACGCGAGGACTCCCGTGCGACGACCCGGTGGTCGATCACGACCCGCCCATCCTCCCGCTCGCCGAGCACGGCGGCGAGGGCCGCCTCGGCCAGGGCGTCCAGGTCCGGGGCCACGGAGGTCAGAGGGGGCATGGCGTAGCGGACCTCGTCGATGTCGTCCCAGCCGACCAGGGCCAGGTCGTCCGGCACCCTCCGACCCAGGTCCCGGGCGGCGGAGAGGGCGCCGACGGCCAGCAGGTCGTTGGCACAGACGAGGGCGTCGACCTCCGGGGACCTGCGCAGGATTTGCTGGGCGAGCCGGTGCCCGTCCTCCCGCTGCCACGAGTCCGCCGCCGCGACGAGGTCGTCGGACAGGGGCAGCCCCGCGAAGCGCAGCGCGGCACGGTACCCCTCGAAGCGCTGGCTGCCCGTGGACGTGCCGCCGACGGCCTCCGCCCCGAGGAAGCCGATGCGACGGCGGCCGCCGTCGATGAGGTGCCGCACGAGGTCCACGCTGGAGGCCACGTTGTCGATCGCGACGTGCGGGATCCGCGCGGTGGCGACCCGCTCCCCGAGCAGGACCAGCGGCGTGGGGTCCGTGCGGCGGGCCATGGCGTCGATGGTGACCGCGGACGGGGAGAAGATCAGCCCGTCGAACAACCGGCCGTGCCGGCCGTGCAGGTAGTGCTGCTCGGCCTCGATCTCGCCGCCCGACAGCTCGATCGAGACGGTGTAGCCGCGCGGCCGCGCCGCCTCCTGGAGCGTCTGGGCGAGGCGCGCGAAGTACGGGTTGCGCAGGTCGGGCACGACCAGGGCGATGGTGCGGGTCGACCCCTGCCGCAGCTGGCGGCCGATGAGGTTGGGCGTGTACCCGAGCTCCTCGACGGCCCGGAGCACCCGGGCCCGCGTCTCGGGCCGCACGACGGGGCGGTTGTTCATGACGTTGGAGACCGTCTTCCAGGACACCCCGGCGTGCTCGGCCACCTCCTTGACCCCGACCCTCTTCGCCACCCTCGTCCTCTCCGTCGTGCTCGCCCCGGGCCGCGTGCTCCGCCCGGGCCGGTAAGTCCTGTCGGGATCAAGGGTAGCCTTCCGCGAAATGCTAACGTTAGAATCCGGTAGCAGTGGTGCAGCTCACACGCCGTGCGAGGGCACCCTCTCGACCAGCCAGGACGTACTCCACGGAGTGGGAGCCAGATGAACATCAACGACACGGTCCGACCGACCCGCCGCCAGGTGCTGCGGGGATCACTGGGGGTGTTCGCGGCCGCGGCCGGGGCCTCGACACTGTCGGCCTGCGGGCCGGCGGCCGGAGCGGCAGGGGCGGGCGCCGCCGGGCGGGTCTCCGTCTGGGACCTGTTCCAGGGCGCGGACGGCGTGAACATGCGCGCCATCATCGAGGAGGTGGAGGCCGCCGTCCCCGACCTGTCCGTGCGGGCGACGACCCTGTCCTGGGGCTCCCCCTACTACACGAAGCTCGCCATGAGCTCCGCCTCCCAGCAGCCGCCGGACACGGCCATCATGCACCTGTCCCGGATGCCCGGCTACGCGCCCGGGGGCCTGCTCGAGCCCTGGGACCCGACGCTGCTGGCGGAGGTCGGGATCACCGAGGCCGACTTCACCCCGGCCCTGTGGGAGTCCTGCCACTACGAGGGCGAGCTGTTCGCGATGCCCCTGGACACCCACCCCTTCATCTCGTTCTTCGACCAGGAGATCGCCGAGCGGGCCGGCGTGCTCGAGTCCGACGGGACCGTCGAGATCTCCTCGGCCGAGCGCCTCGAGGAGGTCGGCACGAAGCTGGCCGAGGTCACCGGCGGCAAGGGCATCTCCTTCGGCTACCTGACCGACACGGGCCAGGCGTGGCGCCTGTTCTGGGGGCTCTACCGGCAGACGGGCGGCGGCTGGACCATCGAGCCCGGCCGGAAGGCGGCCCTCGACGAGGACCGTGCGGCCGAGGTGCTGCGCTCCGTCGCGTCCTGGATGGCCGGGCCCGCCATGACCGACAACCTCGACTACGAGGGAGGGCTCGCGGCCTTCCACGGCGGCCGGGTCGGGATGATCCTGTCCGGGGTCTGGGAGCTCGGCGGGCTCCAGGAGGCGGTGCCCGCCCTGGGCGCCATGCCGATGCCCACGATGTTCGGCGAGCCGGCCGTGTACGCCGACTCCCACAGCTACGTGCTGCCGAAGCAGCGGTCGATGACCGACGAGCACCGGAGAGCCGTCTACGAGTTCGTCGCCGGGGTCATCCGCCAGGGAGGTCAGCGGTGGGGGACCGCCGGGCACATCCCCGCCTACCTGCCCGTCCAGGACACCCCGGAGTACCGGTCCCTCCACCCCCAGACCGAGTACGCCTCCGCCGGCGAGCACGTCGTCTTCGACCCGCCGGCGTGGTTCACCGGTGCCGGCACCGACTTCCAGAACCGGATGTCCCAGGCACTGACGGACGCCTTCCGCGGACGGAAGCAGCCGATGGACGCCGTCGGGAGCATGCTCGCCGCCATCCACGGCTTCCTCTCCGCCCCGGACCCGACCGACTGAGGACCCCACCATGACGACCACCACCAACGCCCCCGTCACCGCGGCCCCCGTGCACGCCACGCCGCGCACCCGCGCCCGGGTCCCGGCCCGCTCCGGGATCTGGTTCCTGGCCCCCTACCTGTTCTTCTTCGCGCTGTTCCTGGTGTGGCCCATCGTCTACGGCCTGTGGATGAGCCTCACGGACCGGTCGCTGGCCTCCACCGGCTCCGAGTTCGTCGGCCTGGGCAACTACACGCAGGCCCTGACGGACCCGGACATGTGGTCCGCCCTCGGCAACACCGTCTTCTTCACCCTGATCTCCTCGGTGCCGCTCGTGGTCGTGTCCTTCGCGATGGCCTACCTGGTCTACACCGGGCTCAAGGGCCAGTGGCTGTGGCGCCTCACGTTCTTCGCGCCGTTCCTGCTGCCGGTCTCCGTGGTCACGGCCGTCTGGGGCTTCCTGTTCACCAACGACTTCGGGCTGATCAACGGGTCCCTGGACCGCCTCGGCATCGCCCAGGTCGGGTGGCTCAGTGACGAGCGGGTCGCCATGTGGTCGATCGCCCTCGTGACCGTGTGGTGGACCGTGGGCTTCAACTTCCTGCTGTACCTCTCGGCCCTGCAGAACATCCCCGACCACCTCTACGAGGCGGCGCAGCTCGACGGCGCCGGGGTGTGGCGCAGGCTGTTCTCCATCACCCTGCCCATGATGAAGAGCACCACCTGGCTGGTGATCCTCCTGCAGATCCTGGCCTCCCTGAAGGTCTTCGACCAGATCTTCCTGCTCACCGCGGGCGGGCCCAACGGGGCCACCCGATCCATCCTGCAGTACATCTACGACGCCGGCTTCACCGGCTACCGGCTCGGCTTCGCCTCCGCCACCTCCTACATCTTCTTCGCACTCATCGTCATGGTCTCGCTCGGCCAGATGTGGATCGCCCAGCGGAAGGACTCCTGACATGTCGACGACCACCCCCGCGACCGGCGCCCGTGCCCGGGCCCGCGCCCAGGCGCAGCTCGAGGCCGAGCACACCCGGCGGCTGACCCTGGGCCACGGACCCACCGGCCGGACCGTCGCCTACGCGACCGTCGCCGTGCTGGCCGCCGTCTGGGCGCTGCCCATGGTGTGGGCCGTGCTCTCCTCGCTGAAGTCGGAGGCCGACGTCTCCGCCGCGCCCCTGTCCTTCTGGCCCGAGGAGGGGTGGACGACGGAGGCCTACCGCAACGTCATCGCCGCCGGCGACCTCCCGCTGTGGATCTGGAACTCCGTCCTCGTGTCGACCCTCGTCACGGTGGTCACCGTGACGATCTCCGCGCTGGCGGCCTACGGCTTCTCCCGTCAGCGGTTCCGGGGGCGCCGCGGTCTCTTCGTCCTGACGGTCGCGGCGATCATGGTCCCGCCGCAGATCCTCATCGTCCCGCTGTTCGACCAGATGATCGCGATGCGCCTGTCGGACACCCTGCTGGGCGTGGCGCTGCCGCAGGTGGTCATGCCCCTGATGGTCATCGTGATGAAGAACTTCTTCGACCAGATCCCCGTCGAGCTGGAGGAGGCCGCACGCCTCGACGGGGCGGGGGACCTGCGGGTGTTCTGGTCGGTGATCCTGCCCCTGTCCCGCTCGATCCTCACCGCGGTCGCGATCTTCGTCTTCATCAGCGCGTGGAACAACTTCCTCTGGCCGTTCATCGTCACCAACTCGCCGGAGCTCATGACGATCCCCGTCGGGCTCGGTACGGTGAAGAATGCCTACGGGGTGCAGTACGCCCAGGAGCTCGCGAGTGCCGTGATCGGCGCACTGCCGCTGCTGATCGTGTTCATGCTCTTCCAGCGCCACATCATCCGCGGCTTCGCGACCTCCGGCATGGGGGGACAGTAGGGCCGTGCACACCTCCCCAACGACCACCCACCGTCAGGAAGGGCCCGACGTGCCCCAGCAGCAGACACCCCCGGTTCCCGCCGTCCCGACCACGCGGGGGCGGCACGCGGCCATCGCGCACCGGGTGCACCACCTGGCCGACGGGCGGGAGGCGGTGTTCTTCGCCGACCGCGGCACGGAGCCGGTCGAGCAGGTGACCGACCGTCGTCCGCTGGGGGAGCGGGCCGGGCACGGCGAGGTGCGCTTCGACCGGCTGACCGGGGAGTGGGTGGCGGTGGCCGCCCACCGGCAGACCCGCACCTATCTGCCCCCGGCCGACCAGTGCCCGCTGTGCCCGTCCGTGGGCGGGCGGGAGTCGGAGATCCCGGCGGAGGACTTCGACGTCGTCGTCTTCGAGAACCGCTTCCCGTCCCTGGGGCCGGAGCTGGGGGCGCTGCCGGTGCCGGCCGGGGCGGAGGAGCGGACGCTGTGGGGGGTCCCGTCCCCGGCCTACGGCCGGTGCGAGGTCGTGGTGTTCACCCCCGAGCACCGGGGCTCCTTCGCGGACCTGGCCCCCGAGCGGGCGCGGACGGTGGTGGAGGCGTGGGCCCAGCGCACCGAGGCGCTCTCGGGGACGGCCGGGATCCGGCACGTGTTCCCCTTCGAGAACCGCGGCGAGCAGATCGGGGTGACCCTGCACCACCCGCACGGGCAGATCTACGCCTATCCGTATCCGGCCCCGCACGCCGCCCGCCTGGCCGCCCGCTCGCGGGCGCACCTGCAGGAGACCGGGCGGGCGCTGATGGGCGAGGTGCTCGCCGACGAGACCGCGGCGGGGGAGCGGATGGTGCTGGCCGGGGAGCACTTCTCCGCCTACGTGCCCTACGCCGCGCGCTGGCCGCTGGAGGTCCACCTGCTCCCGCACCGGCAGGTCCCGGACCTGGCGGCGCTGACCGGTCCCGAGCGCGACGAGCTGGCGGTGCTCTACCAGGACCTGGTGCAGCGGGTGGACCGGCTCTACACCACCCCCACGCCCTACATCGCCGCCTGGCACCAGACCCCGGTGAACGCCGCGGACCGTGCGGCCGGGTGGCTGCACCTGCAGCTGACCAGTCCGCGGCGGGCGGAGGACAAGCTGAAGTTCCTGGCCGGTTCGGAGGCGGCGATGGGCGCGTTCATCAACGACGTCACCGCCGAGCAGACCGCCGCACGCCTGAGGGAGGCCGCACGATGACCGCACCGCGCACCCACCAGCAGACCGCCCGGCCGGGAGCCGGTCGGCACACCGGGGGCCGGGACGCCGCCCGGGCCGGCGAGCTCGCGGACCGCTTCGCCGAGGTGTACGGCCACGCCCCGGACGGGGTGTGGCGGGCCCCCGGGCGGGTGAACCTGATCGGGGAGCACACCGACTACAACGACGGGTTCGTGCTGCCCTTCGCCATCGACCGCTCCGCGATGGTGGCGGTGCGGCTGCGCCGGGCCTCGGAACCGGACCCCGGCACGGTGGAGCTGGCCTCCACCTACGCCCCCGACGGGCAGCGCCTGTCCCGGGCCCGCTTCCGCATCCCCGACCTCGCCCCGGGGGCGGTCGGCGACTGGGGGGCCTACCCGGCCGGGGTCGTGCACGTGCTGGCGGGGCTGGAGGGGGTGCAGGTGCCCGGCTTCGAGCTGCTGCTGGACTCCACCGTGCCGGTGGGCGCGGGACTGTCCTCCTCCCACGCCGTGGAGGTCGCCACGATCGTGGCCCTGAACGACCTGCTGGACCTGGGCCTGGACCGGCCGGGCATGGCCCGGCTGACCCAGCGGGCGGAGAACGAGTTCGTCGGCGCCCCGACCGGGATCATGGACCAGTCCGCCTCGCTGATGGGCCGCGCCGGGGCCGCCCTGTTCCTGGACTGCCGGAGCCTGGCCGCCGAGACCGTCCCGCTGCCGCTGGCCGAGCACGGGCTGGCGGTGCTGGTGATCGACACCAGGGTCGCCCACTCCCACGCCGACGGCGGCTACGGCGCCCGGCGGGCCTCCTGCGAGGCCGGGGCCGCCGCCCTCGGGGCCGCCTCCCTGCGCGAGGTCCCCGCCGACGCCGACCTGAGCGCCCTCGACGCGGTGACCGCCCGGCGGGTGCGCCACGTGCTGACCGAGAACGCCCGGGTGCTGGCCACCGTCGAGCGGCTGCGCGCCGGGGACGTGGCCGGCACCGGGCAGCTGCTGATCGCCTCCCACACCTCGCTGCGCGAGGACTACGAGGTCTCCTGCCCCGAGCTGGACCTCGCCGTGGAGGCGGCCCTGGCCGCCGGGGCGATCGGGGCGCGGATGACCGGCGGCGGCTTCGGCGGCTCGGCGATCGCCCTCGTGGCCGCCGGGGAGGCCGAGCGGACCGCCGCCGCGGTGACCGAGGCCTTCGCCCGGGCCGGCCACCGGGCCCCCGGCACGTTCGTGGTCGCCCCCGGGGAGGGGGCGGGCCGGGTCCGCTGAGCCCGCCGCCCCGCCCCGGGCGGACACCGCACC
>NZ_LDNX01000074.1:0-50796 GCF_001027955.1 Kocuria sp. SM24M-10
CGGCAGCGCCCACCGCGAGGCGGGAAGTGTGACTGTTGACACACCGGCGCCCCGCCGATACGTTGGAAAGCGCATTCCCGCCGCGTCCGAGGAGATCCCGTGCCAGCCCAGACCGCTCCTGCCCCGACCGCCGAACCCCGCCGGGCGGACGCCCACGGGAAGGTCCCCGTCCGGATCTGCCTGGTGGGGATCGGGGGCTTCGGGGAGCGGCACCTGGCGAACATCCGCCGGCTCGAGGAGGAGGGCGGCGTCCGGCTCGTCGCGGCCGTCGACCGGCGCGCCGACGACGGGGCGCTCGGGGCCGACGTGCCGATGTTCGGCGACCTGGAGCAGCTGCGGGCCGCAGGACTCGACGTCGACGTGGTGGTGGTCTCCACCCCGATCGACACCCACTTCGACCTCGCCCTGACGGCCCTGGACCTGGGGGCCGACGTCCTGCTCGAGAAACCGCCGGTGGCCAACCTCGAGCAGTTCCATCGCCTCCTCGGCGCCGCCGAGGAGGCGGACCGTCTCGTCCAGGTGGGCTTCCAGAGCATCGGCTCCCACGCGCTGGGGCTCATCGACCGGCTGCTGGCGAGCGGGGAGATCGGGCGGCTGCGCGCCGTGGGCGCCACGGGCCTGTGGTCCCGGGACACCGGCTACTTCACCCGCTCCCCCTGGGCCGGCCGGCGCCGCATCGGCGGTGTGGACGTGGTGGACGGGGTGGTCACGAACCCCCTCGCCCACGCCGTCATGACCGCCCTGCACATCGCCGGGGCGCGGAGCGCCGAGGACGTCGCACAGCTGCGCACCGAGCTGTACCGCGCCAACGCGATCGAGTCGGACGACACCTCGGTGGTCCGGGTCCGCACCGCGTCCGGCGTCCCCGTCACGTGCGCCCTGACGCTGTGCGCCGCCGAGCAGCAGGACCCCTTCATCACCGTCGAGGGCACCGAGGGCCGGGCGGTCCTGCACTACACCCGCGACGAGCTGACCGTCTCCGGGCCGGAGGGCACGCGGACCGTCAGCTCCGGGCGCACCAACCTGCTGGAGAACCTGATCGCCGCCCGCCGCGACGGCGCCGCGCTGCTCTGCCCCCTGGCCGCCACGGGCGCCTTCATGCGGGTGCTCGACGCCGTGCGCACCGCCCCGGACCCCGTGCCGATCGACCCCGAGCACGTGCGGTGGCTCGAGGAGGGCGGGACCCGCCGCGCCGTCCTGCCCGGGGTCGAGGACTGGGCGGCCCGCGCGGTCGCGGCGCAGTCCGGCTTCACGGGGATCGGGGCGCCGTGGGCGGTCCCCGCCGCGACCGGCGAGCGCTTCGTGGTGGCGGGCCGCGAGGTCGCCCGGGTCCGCACGGGCGAGGGCATCGCCCCGACCTCCTCGCCGCGCCCGTTCCTGCACCCGGTCCGCACCCTCGGCGGCGTCACCGTCACGGACCAGCAGCCGCTGGACCACGTCTGGCACCTGGGCGTGAGCACCGCCCTGCAGGACGTGGACGGCCTCAACTTCTGGGGCGGGCGCACCTACACCCGCGAGGACCAGCGGTACGTGTGGCGGGACGACCACGGCCGTGTCCGCCGCGTCGCGGCCCACGCCACGGACACCCGGCTGGACGAGGAGCTGTCCTGGGCCGGCCCGGACGGCACCGCGGTCCTGGCCGAGGAGCGCCGCTGGACCTTCCGCCCCGTGACCGAGCACGCCTGGGAGCTCGGTCTGCGCTTCCGCCTCTCCCCGGCCGGGAACCGCCCCGTGCAGCTGGGCAGCCCGGGGGCCAACGGGCGCGCCGGCGGCGGCTACGGCGGGTTCTTCTGGCGCCTGCCGGCCTGCACGGACGCGGACGTGTTCACCGCGGCCGCCGCGGGCGAGGACGCCGTGCACGGAAGCGTGTCCCCGTGGCTGGCCTTCTCCGCCGAGTTCGCCGGGCGCCCCGCCACGCTCGTCCTGCGCCACGGAGGGCCGTCGGCCGACCCGTGGTTCGTCCGCGTCTCGGGCTATCCGGGGGTGGGCCTCGCGCCGGCCTGGGACGCCCCGGTGACCACCGGCCCGGAGGCCCCGCTCGAGCGGGCGGTGCACGTCCTCGTGGTGGACGGCCGCCTGGACGCCACCGGGGTGCAGGCCCTGCTCGACGCTGCCGCCGAGAGCCGCGGCCCGGCCGAGAGCCCCGGCGCGTGAGCTCCTCGGGCGCCGATCGGCCGGAGAAGCGGCGCCGGGTCCTGCGCGTGCTCCAGGAGCACGGCGCGGACGCCGTGCTCCTGGAGAGCGCCACGGCGGTGTCCTGGTACCTCGACGGGGCCCGCGTGCACGTCTCCCTCGCCGGCCCGCCGGTGGCGTCCGTGCTGGTGCACCAGGACGGGGACGAGGTGGTGACCTCCGCCAGCGAGGCGGCCCGGCTGACGGCCGAGGAGCTGCCCGACGACGTCCGCCTGCACGAGCTGCCGTGGCACGCCGCCCCGGCCGCCCCGGAGAGCTGGTTCCCCGCCGCCCGCTCGATGGCGGTGCTCGCCGAGGACTGTCTCGCGGCCCCGCTCCGGGCCGCCCGCGCGTCCCTGCTGCCCGGGGAGACGCTGCGCTACGAGGCCCTGTGCCGGGTCGCCGCCGCCGTGCTCACGGACGTGCTGAGCCGGGCCACCCCGCACAGCACCGAGCGGGAGGTCGCCGCCGAGCTGTCCGCCGGGCTGGTGCGGCGCGGCGCGGAGCCGATCGTGCTGCTGTGCAGCGGCGCGCAGCGGCTGGCGCACCGCCACCCCCTGCCGACCGCGGCCCCGCTGGGGCGGCGGGCGATGGCCGTGGTCTGCGCCCGCCGCGGCGGGCTGATCGCCAACGTGACCCGCTGGGTCCGCTTCGGTCCCGCCACCGCGCAGGAGGCCGACGCGGAGGCGGGGATCGCGGAGGTCGAGGCCGACGTCCTGGACGCCCTGCGCCCCGGGCTGCCGCTCGCGGACGTGCTCCCGGTCCTCCAGCAGGCCTATCCGCGCCACGGCTTCGACGCCGGGGAGTGGACCCGGCACCACCAGGGCGGCCCCGCCGGCTACGCGGGCCGCGATCCGCGGCTGGTCCCCGGTGTCCCGGACCGGGTGCACGAGCACCAGGCCTTCGCGTGGAACCCCTCCGCCCCCGGCGCGAAGATCGAGGACACCGTGCTGCTGGGCGCCGGCGGGCCTCGGCCGCTGTCGGTGGACCCCCGCTGGCCGGTCGTCCGGGTGCGCGGCCGGGACCGCCCCGCCACGCTCGAGCGCTGAACGGCGCCGGGCCGTGGCCGGCCGGCCGCGGCCCGGGAGACGCCGATGACCGGCGCCGCGGTGCGCGAGGGGCAGGCGCCGTTGCCTCCTGCGGCCGCCTCCACTAGATTGTGCTGACAGTCACACGACTGCCGCCATCGACGCGCAGCGGGAGAGACCCGCTCGGCCACACCGATCGGGCGCCGTAGGAGCAATTCCTCCCCGGGAAACTCTCAGGCCCAAGCACCGCCGCGCCGAGGCACCTCTGGAAAGTAGCGTGGCCTGGTCCGCGCTCGCCGACGGAGCAAGCCGCACCCCCTCCGGGTGCGGCGGAAACTCTCAGGCCGTGCAACAGATCGGGGAGGAACCCGCAGACCGCGCGAGCCCACCGCGCAGAAGCCCGGAGTTCCTCGATGACGACCACCTCGGCCCGCCGCGACCGCACCGGGGCGCGCCCGTGCCGCCGGAGGCGTCCGCGGGGACACCGCCTCCGTTGGAGGCCGACCCGTCCGCGGCGAGATCTCCCCGGAGAACCCGCCGTCGTCCCCCGAGCGCATGTCGCGGACGCCGCCGGTGGGCCCGTGCGAGTCACGCCCGGTCCGGTGCGGCAGCCGCCGCCGGCCGTCGTCCAGCAGGGGAGCCGGGCCGCAGCGCAGCGGCCGACGCCCTCCCGTCATCCCGTCCACCCCGTCCCGGGGCCGCCACTCTGTTCTGGAGCACCACCATGGCCATCAGCGTCTTCGATCTGTTCACCGTGGGCATCGGCCCCTCGAGCTCGCACACCGTCGGGCCCATGCGCGCCGCCCGCCGCTTCGCCGGGACCCTGGTCGCCCAGGACCTCCTGGAGCGCACCGCCGACCTGCGCGTGGACGTCTACGGGTCGCTGTCCGCCACCGGTCGCGGCCACGGCACGTTCACCGCGATCCTGCTGGGTCTGGAGGGCTACGACCCGGAGCAGGTCCGCCCCGACGAGGTGGAGGAGCGGCTGGCCGACATCGCCGGCACCGGGAGGCTGCGGCTGTGCGCGGCCCTCGGGCACCGCAGGGACCTCCGCTACGGCGTCGCGGACATGGTGCAGCACCCGCTGACCGTGCTGGAGCGGCACACCAACGGCATGCGCTTCCAGGCGCTCGACGCGGACGGAACCGTGCTCGCCGGCGAGACCTGGTTCTCCGTGGGCGGCGGGTTCATCGTCCGGGAGGGCGAGGAGGACACCGCCGCGGCCGAGTTGGAGGCCGCCAGCGCACAGGTGCCCCACCCCTTCCGCACCGCCCGGGAGCTGCTGGGCCACTGCGCGGGCACCGGCCGGCCGATCAGCGAGGTGATGCTGGCCAACGAGCGGACGTGGCGCCGTGAGGACGAGATCCGGGAGCAGCTGCTGCACATCTGGGCCGTGATGGAGGAGTGCAAGGACTCCAGCCTCCGGCGCACGGGCCCGCTGCCCGGAGGGCTGGACGTCGCCCGCCGCGCCCCGGAGTGGCACCGGCGGCTGCGCACCGAGGACCCGGACCGGGACCCGGGCTTCTGGCCGGAGTGGGTGAACCTCGTGGCCCTGGCGGTCAACGAGGAGAACGCCTCCGGCGGCCGGGTGGTCACCGCCCCCACCAACGGGGCGGCCGGCATCATCCCGGCGGTGCTGTTCTACGCCACCCACTACTCCCCCGCGGCCCGGGCTGCCGCCGCCGAGGGCCCGGAGGCGCTCGAGGCCGCCCGGCAGGACCTCGTGGTCCGGTTCCTGCTCACGGCCGGGGCGGTCGGGGTGCTCTACAAGGAGCAGGCCTCGATCTCCGGGGCCGAGGTCGGCTGCCAGGGCGAGGTGGGGTCCGCCTCCTCGATGGCCGCCGCCGGCCTGGCGGAGGTCCTCGGCGGCACGCCCGCCCAGGTGGAGAACGCCGCCGAGATCGCCATGGAGCACAACCTCGGGCTGACCTGCGACCCGATCGGCGGCCTGGTGCAGATCCCGTGCATCGAGCGCAACGCGATCGCCGCGGCCAAGGCCATCAACGCCGCCAAGATGGCCATGTGGGGGGACGGCACGCACCGGGTCAGCCTCGACCAGGTCATCGTGACGATGCGCGAGACCGGCAAGGACATGAGCCACAAGTACAAGGAGACCGCCCTGGGCGGACTCGCCGTCAACGTCGTGGAGTGCTGACCCGCCCCCCGTCCCGCGGCGGAGGGACCGCCCGCGCGGCCTCCCCGCCGCGCCGGCCGCCGCGAACCGCCCGGGCGGGCACGTCGTCCGTGGTCGGCACGTCATCAAGGGGCACACTGTGCCCCGGACTGGACAAAGGTCTAGCCTCGTGCCGAGGAGGTTTGCAGATGAGAATGACCTTGGCGGACGTGGTGGCCGCTCTCGGCGTGCTGATGACGGCCCCCGCGATGGCCGGCATGGGACTCACGCTCCTCGGGGGCCGGGCCCCGTACGACCTGCTCGTCGGCACGGTGGTGCTCGGCGTCGTCCTCACGATCGCCGGTCTGGTGCCCCGCTTCGAGCAGCACCGGCTCGGCTGGGCGAGCCAGACGGACGCGCTGCTGCGGGCCCGGCAGCAGGCCCGGCGCACCCCCGACGCCCCCGGTGACCAGGGGCCGGCGGGGTCAGACCGCGGCCTCCTGCAGGGCGGGCAGCGCCTGCTGCCGCAGCGCCAGGCCGAGTCCGGGGCGGTCCAGGAGCTCCAGCCGTGACCCCGTGACGCGCACCGGGGACGGCCCGGCCAGGACGCCGAGATCGGCGAACCCCGCGTCCTCGACCACCTCCACCATGGTCGGCTCCGCGAGGGTCAGCGCCAGCTGCCCCGAGAGCTCCGGCAGCAGGTGGGGGGCGATCCCCACGTTGTGGGTGCGGGCGAGCTCCACGATCCGCCGGAAGGGAGTGATGCCGCCCACCCGTACGATGTTCGGCTGGACGATGTCCACGGCCCCGGCGGCGATGAAGTCCCGGAACCGGTAGACGTTGTGCAGGTTCTCCCCGAGCGCGATGGGCACGCAGCTGAACCGTCGCAGCTGGCGGTAGCCCTCGAGGTCGTCCGCGCGCAGCGGCTCCTCCAGCCACGAGGGCGCGAAGGGCTCCAGCGCGTCCAGGGCCCGGCGGGCCGTGGGCAGGTCCCAGCGCTGGTTGGCGTCGATCATCAGGCCGCGGTCGGGGCCGAGCAGCTCGCGCACGGCGGCCACGCGCTCGACGTCCTCGCGCAGGTCGGGCCGGCCCACCTTGATCTTGACGGCGCCGAAGCCCGCGGCGACCCAGCGGCGCACCTGCTCCCGCAGCTCGTCGAGCTCGTAGTGCAGGTTCACGCCGGAGCCGTAGACGGCCACGTCCTGCTGCCGCCGGCCCAGCAGCGCGGGCACGGACAGGCCGGCCCGCCGGGCCCGCAGGTCCCACAGGGCCAGGTCGATCCCCGCGAGGGCGATGCCGGTGAGCCCCGTGCCGCCCTCGTGCAGGAACTTCCAGGCGTCGTCCCACAGCACCTCCGGGTGCTCGTCACGGCCGCGGACGAAGGCGGCGAGGTCGTCGTCGAGCAGCGCCTGCACGGCGCGCGCCCCGATGGTCGGGGTCCAGGAGAAGCCGGTGCCGGTGGCGCCGTCGTCGGCCACGACCGTGACGGCGATCAGGTGGTTGCGCGGGGCCTCGGGGCCCCAGCTGCGCAGCAGCCGGGCAGTGATCAGCTCGGTGTGCACGGCGGCGATGCTCATGCGGTGTCCTTCCCGTGCCGCCCAGCGCCGGCGAGCTCCCCGGAGGCCGGGTCACCGGCGTCCTCGCGGAGCTCGGTGCGCCAGGAGCGCGCCGGCTCCCAGCCCAGCTCCTCGCGGGCCTTGTCGATGCTGAAGGCCGGCGCCGTCCCGGTCAGGCCCGCGGCGAGCTCCTCGCTGCCGGGGACGAACTGCGGGATCAGCTCCGCCAGCGGGCGCCGGGCCAGGGCGTCGGCGGCGCCCACGAAGAAGGTGTCCCCGTTGCGGACGGCGCCCATCCCCTCGAGCAGCGCCTCGAGGAAGGTGGTGACGTCCCGGGCGTCCACGTAGTTGAACAGCGCCGGCGCGGCCAGCGCCGGGTCGTCCAGGCGCTCGCGCACGGTGTGCCCCTGCTGGGTCGGCGCGCCGGCCCACTCCTCGGGGGCGATCACGTAGCAGGGGCGGAAGGAGGCGTAGCGCACGCTCCCGCCGCGGGCCGCGGCGAACATCTGCGCGACCTGCTCGGCGACGTGCTTGGACAGCCCGTAGGCGTGCCACGGCCGCGGCGGGGTGTCCTCGGTCAGCGGGAGGGCGGGCGGCAGCCAGCCGGCCGGGGAGCCGTAGCCCAGCACGGTGGGGCTGCTGGCCATCACGATCCGGCGGGCCCCGGCCTCGGTGGCGGCCTCGGCCACGGTGTGGGCGATCACGGCGTTGGTCTGCAGGATGACGTGCTCGGGGGCGCTGAAGGGCACGGCGATGGCCGCGAGGTTGACCACCGCGTCCGGGCGCGCCGCGCGCATCAGCGCGAGCGTGGCCCCGGGGTCGGTGAGCTCGGCGGCCCGGTGCTCGACGGCCCGGTGCGCGGCCGCCCGCTGCGCCTCGGGCGGCAGGGCGCGGTCGACGCTGACGACGTCGTAGCCGGCCTCCGCCAGCCCGGCGACGACGCTGCGCCCGAGCCGGCCGGACCCGCCGGTGACCACCACCCGGGTCATGCCGGGACTCCGCTGCGCCGGTCCGCGGCGGTGCTGCCGAGGTCCAGGTCGGTGATCCGCACCGGTGCGCCCGTCTCGAGGGAGCGGTTGCCGGCGATGCCCACGGACACGGCCGCCACGCCGTCGCGGTAGCCGGAGGGCCGGCCGTAAGGGTCCTCCCCCGGTCCCCGGAACACGTCGGCGAGCAGGAGCCGGTCCCCGCCGCCGTGGCTGCCGGAGCCGTTGCGGACGGGCACCTCCTCGGCGGTCCCCCAGTGCCGCTGGACGACCAACCGCTCGCCGCGCCGCCGGGCCCCGCCCTGCTCCGCCCCGGCCGTGACCGAGGGGTCCACCGGGGTCCCGCCGGCGGCGGGCAGCACGGCCGCGCGCTCCACGACCTCCAGCTCGGCCCGGCCCTCGGTGCCGTTGACGGCCACCCGGTAGCCCTCCCAGGGCGAGTGGGCGTTGAGGGAGTAGGAGAGGGTGGCGCCGCGGGCGTAGTCGACCACGAGCGCGAGGTTGTCCTCGATGGTGATCCCGTCGGAGAACACGTCCTGGTCCCGGCGGTAGCCGTCGTGGTGCTGGTGGTCGAGGTAGAGCCGGCTGAGCCGCTCGTCGGAGCGCAGGTCCAGGGCGAAGGGGTCGCCGTCCGGCCCGGCGGGGCGGAGGACGCCGGCCCGCGCGCGGGCCTCGGCGTTGTCCCGCCCGTAGAAGCGGAGGCCGCCGGAGGCGTAGACCCGCTCCGGGGCGTCGGCCAGCCACCAGTTGACGAGGTCGAAGTGGTGGGAGGACTTGTGCACCAGCAGCCCGCCGGAGTTCTGCTTCTGCCGGTGCCAGCGGCGGAAGTAGTCGGCGCCGTGGACGGTGTCCAGCACCCAGCTGAAGTCCACGGAGGTGACCGTGCCGAGCGCCCCGGACTGCACGACGTCCTTGAGCGCGGTGTTGCGCGGGGAGTAGCGGTAGTTGAACGTGACCACCACGTGCCGGCCCGTCTCCTCCACGGCCGCGGTGACGCGGCGGCAGCCCTCCGCGTCGATGGTCAGGGGCTTCTCGACGACGGCGTCCGCGCCGGCGCGCAGGGTCTCGCAGATGTAGTCGGCGTGGGTGGCGTCGGGGGTGGTGATCACGACCCGGTCGATGGCCTGCTCGCGGATCGTGCGGGTGAGCGCCGCGGGGTCGAAAACCTGGACCGGCACTCCTGCGGTCTCCTCGACCAGCCGGCGGTAGTGCTCGGCCCGCCCGGGGTTGCTGTCGCCCACCGCCACCAGCTCGGCGACGTCGGCGTGGTCGTCCAGCAGCGAGCGGAGGTACATCTCGCACCGGTGGCCGGTGCCGACCAGGAGGTAGCGGGTCCGCCCCTCCCGCGGTGCCGTGCCGTCCGGGCCGGTGGGGTCTGCGCTGCGCATCGAGTGCTCCTTCTGCTGGGGTGGGTGGTCTTCGGTGGGGCTCCGTGCCGGCGGTCCCGGCGGCACGGAGCCCGGGCGGGTCACTTGATGCCGGTGGTGGCGATGCCCTTGACGAGGAACTTCTGTCCCACGAGGAAGGCGATGAACACCGGCAGCAGGGACACGATCGACATCGCGAACAGCGAGCCCCAGGAGGACTCCCCGGTGGCGTCCACGAAGGCGCGCAGCGCCACCGGGACGGTGAACATGTTCGGGTCGGTCAGGTAGATCAGGGCGCTGAAGAAGTCGTTCCAGGTCCAGATGAACGTGAAGATCGTGGTGGTGGCCAGGGCCGGGACCATCATCGGCAGGATGATCTGCCCGAAGATCCGGGCGTGGCCGGCGCCGTCGATCCGGGCCGCCTCATCCATGTCCCGCGGGATGCCGCGGATGAACTGGACCATGAGGAAGACGAAGAACGCGTCCGTGGCGAGCAGCTTCGGCACGATCAGCGGCCAGAAGGTGTTCACCCACCCGATCTGCGAGAACATGATGTACTGCGGCACGATCACCACGTGGAACGGCAGCATGATCGTGAGGAGCATCAGGGCGAAGGCCGGCTTCTTGAACCGGAACTCCAGCCGGGCGAAGGCGTAGGCGGCCATCGAGCAGGAGACCAGGTTGCCCACGATGCACCCCAGCACCACGACCGCGGAGTTGAACAGGTACACGCTGAACGGGCTGGACAGGGCGGTCCACCCGTCCGTGTAGTTGGCGCTTTCGAAGGTCTCGAGCAGGATGCCCGGCTCGCGGAAGATGATGTCGTTGGGGCGCAGGGAGCTGGCCAGCATCCACAGCAGCGGATAGATCATCACCCCGCCGGTGAGGATCAGCGCCAGGTGCTTGAGCAGGGAGCGGATCCGCCCCCGGGCGCCGGGGCCGCGGGACCGGCGGTTCGCCGCGCCCTCCGGCGGGGCCGGGACGGCGTCCTGCTCGGCCGTCGGGGCGGGGTCGTAGGCGATTGTCGAGTTAGTCATCGTAGAACACCCAATACTTAGACGCGATGAAGTTCAGAGCGGTGAACGCCCCGATGATGACGAGCAGCAGCCAGGCCATGGCCGCGGCGTAGCCCATGTCGAACTGGCCGAAGCCGGTCTGGTAGAGGTACAGCGTGAAGAACATCGTCGAGTCGGAGGGTCCTCCCCGGCCGCCGGAGACGATGAAGGCCTGGGTGAAGGACTGGAACGCCTGGATGATCTGCAGCACCAGGTTGAAGAAGATGATGGGGCTCAGCAGGGGCAGCGTGATCCGGAGGAACTGCGTGACCTTGCCGGCGCCGTCGATGGAGGCCGCCTCGTAGTACATGGTGGGGATCTGCCGCAGGCCCGCCAGGAAGATGATCATCGGGGCCCCGAAGGTCCACACGTGCAGCAGGATGATGCTGCCGAGGGCCGTGCGGGGGTCCGAGATCCACCCGATGCCCTCGATGCCGACGAGGGCCAGCACCTGGTTGACCAGCCCGCTGGTCCCGAACAGCTGCTTCCACAGGATCGCGATCGCCACGGAGGCGCCGAGCAGGGACGGCAGGTAGAAGACCGAGCGGTAGAACGCCAGGCCGCGCAGACCCCGGTCCAGGACCATGGCGATCGCCAGGGCGAGCGCCAGCTGCAGCGGGACCCCCACGAACACGTAGGTGAAGGTCACCTTCAAGGAGTTGTGCAGCCGCGCGTCCTCGAGCATCCGGGAGAAGTTCTCCAGGCCGATCCAGTCCGGGGAGCGCATCAGGTTGTAGTCGGTGAAGGAGAGGTAGAGCGACATCAGCATGGGGCCGAGGGTGATGACCACGAGCCCCACGATCCAGGGCGCCAGGAACACCGCCGCCGCCTTGTTGTCCCGCCGGTCGGCGCGGGATCCCTGCCGGCCGGCCGCCGCGCGCTTCCCGCGGCCCCCGGGCAGGCCCTTCCGGGTGATCTCCTCGACGGCGCTCATACCGGGACCGCCCCTCGGCGCAGCCGCGGCCGGGAGGCCCAGAGCGGCTCGGTGTGGATGTGCCTCGTTGTCATCGGTCTCTCCTCGGAACGGGTGGGAAAGCGTTTTCCACGTCTGCATTGCCCTCAAGGCTAGAGGTCGCACAGTGTGACGTCAACCACAATGGCGGATGGATCCGGTCATGTCGTCGTGCGTCCGGACCGGCGCGTCGCCCCCGCCCCGGGACGGCGCGCGGTCGAGCTGCCGGAGGGCCGCGGCCACGGCCGGCCCCGCGTAGTGGCTCGCCCGCGCCCGGGCCGCGTCCTCGGAGGGGGCGACGTCCACGAGGGACGCGGCGGCCCCGACGCCGGCCTCGCGCAGCTGCCGGGCGGACAGGGACAGCCGCCCGGCGACCGCCACGACGGGGATGCCCCGGGCCGCGGCCAGCGCCGCGGCGGCCAGCGGCGCCTTACCCTGCAGCGACTGCTCGTCCAGCGAGCCCTCCCCGACCAGCAGCAGGTCGGCCCCCCGCAGGCGCTCCTCGAGACCCACGAGCGCGGCCACGAGCTCGAAGCCCCCCTCCAGCACGGCGGGCGTCAGGGCCAGGAAGCCGGACGGGAATCCGCCGACGGCTCCCGCGCCCGGGACCCGGAAGGGCCGGGTCCCGGGCGTGCCGGCCAGCAGGGCGGCCCAGCGCCGCCCGGATCAGCTGGCCGCAGCCGTAGCTGTGCGCCGCACGGGCCGTGGCCGGGCTCGGCCGGACCTGGTCGAGCCCGGCGGCCTCGGCGGACTCGACCACCGCGGTGGTGCTGCCGTCCTCGGCCGTGCGCAGCGCCCAGCGCGCCCGCACGCGGGACCCGAGCGCGCCCCGGACCGGCGTCCGGCGCAGCTGCGCACCGGCCGCCACGGCGGCGTCCACCGTGCCCTCGCCGCCGTCGGCGAGCGGGACCGTGCTGATCCGGGCCCCGGGCCAGTGCCGCCGGACCCCGGCCGCGAGGGCCTCGGCCGCCTCGGGGGCCGTGAGCGTGCCCTTGAACTTGTCCGGCGCCACGACCACCCGGGGGCGTCCGCCGTCCTCAGGCGGGGGCACGAGCGGGCTCGCCCGTCAGGGACGGCAGCACGAGGGACGCCCAGCGCTGCTTCATCACGGCGAGCGTGACGTCGGCGTCCTGGTCGAAGATCTCCTGGTTGAAGATCTCCACCTCCACCGGGCCCGTGTAGCCCGCGGCGGCGACCCAGCGGCCGATCGTGGCGAAGTCGATCACCCCGTCGCCCATCATCCCGCGGGAGAGGAGGGCGTCGGCGGCGATCGGCAGGTTGAAGTCGCACACCTGGTAGGACGCCAGCCGGCCCTCGGCCCCGGCCCGGGCGATCTGCGCCTCCAGCTCGGGGTCCCACCACACGTGGAAGGTGTCGACCACCACGCCCACGGCCTCCGGGGGATGGGGGGCGGCGTAGTTCAGCGCCTGTTTCAGGGTGGAGAGCACGGCCCGGTCCGCGGCGTACATGGGGTGCAGCGCCTCGAGCACCAGGCGGACCCCGTGCTCCCGGGCGAAGGGCACGAGCTCGGCCAGCCGGTCGGCCACGCGGGCGCGGGCGGCCGCCAGGTCCTTGTCGCCGCGGTCGCCGGTGCCGCCGAGGACGTGGGCGGCGGCGGGCAGACCGCCGACGACCATGATCAGCTCGCCGGTGCCCAGGGCCGCGGCCTCGCGGATCGCGGCCCGGTTGTCCTCGAGGGCCGCCCGCTGCCCCGCCTCGTCGGCCGCCGTGAGGAAGCCGCCCCGGCAGAGGCTGGAGACCTGCAGGCCGGCGCGGGAGATCATCCGCGCCGCCTCCTCCAGGCCGGCCTCGGCCACGCGGTCGCGCCACACGCCGATGTGCCCGAGCCCGGCCCGGGCCGTGGCGTCGACGGCCTGCTGCAGGCTCAGCCGTCGGGTGGTGCCCGTGTTCAGCGACAGCTGGAAGTCCGCGCTCACGCCGCACCTCCCGTGCCGCCGGCGGGGACCAGGGCCGGGGCCCCGGCTCCGGCGACGTCCAGGAAGGCGTCCATCCGCCGGGCCGCCAGCTCGGGGTCGAGCAGCAGCCCGGCGCGGTCGGCCAGCTCGAAGACCCGCACGAGGTGCGGCACCGAGCGCCCGGAGTGGAGACCGCCGACCATCTGGTAGCCGGGCTGGTGCCCGTTGAGCCAGGAGAGGAAGGCGATGCCGGACTTGTAGTAGAAGGTCGGGGCGCCGAAGACGTGGCGCCCGAGGGCCTCCGTGGAGTCGAGGATCGCCCGCGCCCGGTCCGGCTGCCCGGCGTCGTAGGCCTGCAGCGCGGTGGAGGCGGCCGGGTAGATGCCGGCGAAGATGCCCAGCAGGGCGTCGGAGTGCCGAGTGCCGTCGCCGTGGACGAGCTCGGGGTAGTTGAAGTCGTCCCCGGTGTACAGGCGGACCCCGTCCGGCAGCGCCGCCCGCAGCCGGGTCTCGTGCCCGGCGTCCAGCAGGGAGACCTTGACGCCGTCGACCTTCTCCGGGCGGGACCGGATCAGCTGCAGGAACGTCTCCGTGGCGGTCTCGACCTCCTCGCTGCCCCAGTACCCGGTGAGGGCCGGGTCGAACATCGTGCCGAGCCAGTGCAGGACCACCGGGTGCCGGACCTCGTCGAGCAGGCCGGTGTAGACCCGCAGGTAGTCCTCCGCGCCGCGCGCCGCGCGGACCAGCGCCCGGGAGGCCATCAGCACGACCTTGGCCCCGGCGCCCTCCACGACCGCCAGCTGCTCGCGGTAGGCGGCCTCGACGGCCTGCAGCCCGGCTTCGCCCGGGACGATCCCGGCCGGGTCCAGCTGGTCCGTGCCGGCTCCGCACGCGATGAGGTCGCGCACCGTGCGGCCCCGCAGGCCGGCGTGCCCGGCGGTCAGCGCGGCGGCCGCCTCGGCGGTGGAGCGGCGGATCAGCTCCTGGGTGGCAGGCCAGTCCAGGCCCATGCCCCGCTGGGCGGTGTCCATGGCGTCGGCCACGCCCAGCCCGTAGGACCAGACGTCGTGGCGGAAGCCCAGGGTCGCGTCCCAGTCCAGCTGCGCCGGCGCCCCGGGGGTGTTGTCCCCGAGGACGTGCGGGACGACGTGCGCCGCGGCATAGGCCCTGCGCGAGCCGATCGGGGCCTGCGGGCGGGTCCAGGCCCCCGGTTCGGAGAGCACGTGCTCGGTGCGGGAGCCGGTGCCGTCCGGCAGGTGCACGGCGGTCACCGGAGCGCTCCGGCGGTCTCGGGGTCCGCCGCCCGGTCCGCGTCCTCGCCGGCCTCCGGGGTGAGCTCCAGCTCCGGGATGTCGACGGTGCGGCGCTCGGCCGAGGACTGCAGGCCCAGCTCCGCGAGCTGGACGCCGCGGGCGGCCGAGAGCAGACCGAAGCGGTGCTCGCGCCCGGCGACGACGTCGGCGAGGAACTCCTCCCACTGCGCCTTGAAGCCGTTGTCCAGCTCGGCGTTGGCGGGCACCTCCAGCCACTGGTCCCGGAAGGACTCGGTGACGGGCAGGTCCGGGTTCCACACCGGCTTGGGCGTGTGGGCGCGCTGCTGGGCCACGCACTTGGTCAGCCCGGCGACGGCCGAGCCGTGCGTGCCGTCCACCTGGAACTCCACGAGCTCGTCGCGGTACACGCGCACGGCCCAGGAGGAGTTGATCTGCGCGATCACGGGGTCCCCGGCGGGCGTCTCGCACTCGAAGACGCCGTAGGCGGCGTCGTCGGCGGTGGCCGGGTACTCGTGGCCCTGCTCGTCCCAGCGGGCGGGGATGTGCGTCACCGCCGTGGAGGTGACCGACCGCACCGGGCCCACGATCCCCTCCAGGACGTAGTTCCAGTGGCAGTACATGTCCGTGGTCATCGAGCCCCCGTCCTCGCGCCGGTAGTTCCACGAGGGGCGCTGGGCCTCCTGGTGCTCGCCCTCGAAGACCCAGTAGCCGAACTCCCCGCGCACGGAGAGGATCCGGCCGAAGAAGCCCTCGTCCACCAGCCGGCGCAGCTTCACCAGCCCGGGCAGGTAGAGCTTGTCGTGGACCACCCCGGCGGTCACCCCGCTCTCCCGGCCGACGCGCGCGAGCTCCACGGCCTCCCGCAGCGTCTCGGCGGTCGGCTTCTCGGTGAACACGTGCTTGCCGGCGGACATGGCCTTCCGGAGGGTGCTCGCTCGCAGGCTGGTCATGGAGGCGTCGAAGACGATGTCCACCGTGGGGTCGGCGATGAGGGCGTCGAGATCGGTGCTCCAGTGCTCGACCCCGTGCCGGCGGGCCAGCTCCTCGAGCTTCGCGGCGCTGCGGCCCACGAGGATCGGCTCGACGGTGACGCGGCTGCCGTCGGGCAGCGTGATCCCGCCCTGGTCCCGGATGGGCAGGATCGAGCGCAGCAGGTGCTGCCGGTAGCCCATGCGGCCGGTGACGCCGTTCATGGCGATGCGTAGGACTCGGGGTTGGGACATCGTCCACTCCAAACGGTTGGGAGATTTGCAGGAAAGCGCTTTCCACTCTAGAGTTGCTCCAGTGTGACTGTCAACACATTCCCGGCGCGGACTTCACGACCGGTGACACCAGAGGCCCGACGGCAGCGGGGAGGAAGCAGGACCGCACGATGAGCGCAGTGACCCTGTCCCAGGTGGCGCGGGAGGCCGGGGTGTCCCTGGCCACCGCCTCCCGGGTGCTCAACGGCTCGGACCGGCGGCCGGCGGAGGAGATCGCGGAGCGCGTGCGCCTGGCCGCGGAGACGCTCGGCTACGTGGCCAACGCGCAGGCCCAGGCGCTGGCCCGCTCCACCACCGGGCTCGTCGGGCTCGTGGTGCACGACATCGCCGACCCCTACTTCTCCTCGATCGCCAAGGGGGTGCAGCGCCGGGCCCGGACCCACCGGCACCAGCTGCTGCTGGCCGCCACCAGCGGCACCGACCAGCTCGACGCGGTGTCCGCCTTCGCGGCCCACCGCACCGACGCCATCATCATGGCCGGCTCACGCCGGGAGAGCATCGACCCGCGGCTGCTCGCGGAGCTCGAGCGCTACCAGAAGAACGGCGGCCGCGTGGTGACCATCGGCCAGGACTGGCTGGAGGGCGCCGGGGCGGTCACGATCGACAACCGCAGCGCGGGGATGGACCTGACCGGCATGCTGGTGGCGGCCGGGCGGACCCGGTTCGCCTTCCTCGGCGGACCGGACGATCTGACCACGGCGGCCGAGCGGCGCGCGGGGTTCCGGGCGGCCCTGACCAGGGCGGGGCTGACGGCCGAGGTGGAGACCGTGCACGGCTTCGACAGCGAGGGCGGCTACGAGTCGGTCCGCGACCTCGTGGGGCGCCTCGGTGCCGAGGGCCTGCGCGGGCTCGCGCTCGTCGCCGCCAACGACGTCATGGCGCTCGGCGCGATCGCGGCCCTGCGGCACGCGGGGCTGCACGTGCCGCAGGACCTCTGGGTGGCCGGGTTCGACGACATCCCGAACCTGCGGGACTTCTCCCCGGCGCTGACCACGGTCCGCTTCCCGCTGGAGGAGATCGGGGAGACGGCCGCGGACATCGCGCTCAGCGGCGACGCCCCCCGGGTGGAGCACGTCGTGGGCGAGCTCGTGCAGCGCGAGAGCGCCTGACCCGGGGAACGGACGAGGTGCCGCTGCCGGCACGGGCCGGCAGCGGCACCTCGGGGGCGGCCGCGGGTGCTCAGAGGTGCGCGTCGGGGGCCTTGACGGCCAGGACCGGGCGGTCGGCCTGCAGCAGGATCCGCTGGGCGTGGGAGCCCATGATGAACTTGCCCACCTGCGTGCGCTGGCGCAGCCCGATGACGATCCGGGAGACGTCGTGCTCGCGGGCCAGGTCGAGGATCTCCTCGGCCAGGTCGCTGCGGTGGGACGGCTGCAGGACGGTGCAGGCCACCCCGGCGGCGGCCGCCGCGTCCGTGACGCGCCGGAGGTCGTCGTCGGAGGCCACGGTCGGGTCCGCCAGGGCGCCCTCCCGGACCGAGTTGACGACCAGCAGCGGCTCCTCGCGGAGGCGGGCCTCCTCGACGGCCGCCCGGAGAGCGGCCTCTCCGACGGGGGTGGGGACGTAACCAACGAGGATGCTCATGCGTTCTCCTTGACGGGGGTGCGGTCGGCGTCGTCGGCGGACTCCGCGGAGGAACCCGGGGACCGACGGCGCCGCACGGCGGACTGGACGAGGGGCAGAACGGCGACCAGCACGAACAGCAGCAGCAGGGTCGCCGAGATGGGCCGGGTGAAGAACCCGCTGGCGTCCCCCTCGAAGACCAGCAGGGACCGGCGCAGGTTGGACTCGAGCAGGGAGCCGAGGACGAAGGCCAGCACCAGCGGGCCCGGTTCGAACCCGTACTTCTTCATGAGGTAGCCGACCGCGCCGAACACGACCACCAGCATGACGTCGAACATCGAGTTGTTGATGGTGTAGGCGCCCAGCATCGTGATGAGGACCGTGATGGGCGCCAGGATGGCGCCCCGGACCCGCAGGATGCGCACGAAGATCCCGATCAGCGGGATCGACATGATCAGCAGCAGGATGTTGCCGATGTACATCGAGTTGACGACGCCCCAGAACAGCTCCGGGTCCTGCTGGACGAGCTGCGGGCCGGGCGTGACGCCCTGGATCAGCAGGGCGCCGAACATCAGGGCCATCGTGGCGTTGGCCGGGATGCCCAGGGTTAGCAGCGGGATGAAGGAGCTGGTGGCCGCGGCGTTGTTGGCCGTCTCGGGCCCGGCGACGCCCTCGACCGCCCCCCGACCGAACCGCTCGGGCTGCTTGGCGCGCTTCTTCTCCATCGCGTAGGCGGCCATCGAGGAGATCGTGGCGCCGCCGCCGGGGAGGATGCCGAGGAAGAAGCCCAGGACGGACCCGCGGCCGATGGCCCCGGAGGACTGCTTGAGGTCGGCCCGGGAGGGCCAGACGTTCGAGACCTTGTCGGGGGCCTTGGCTGCCCGGTGGCGCTCCTCCAGGTTGTGCAGGATCTCGCCGAGGCCGAACAGGCCCATCGCGACGGGCACGAAGTCGATGCCGTCGGCGAGGTTGAGGTTGCCGAAGGTCAGCCGCTCGGCCCCGGTGAAGACGT
This sequence comes from Kocuria sp. SM24M-10, assembly GCF_001027955.1. NCBI lineage: Bacteria > Bacillati > Actinomycetota > Actinomycetes > Micrococcales > Micrococcaceae > Kocuria > Kocuria sp. SM24M-10. The sequence continues at coordinate 18,257 of NZ_LDNX01000074.1, forward strand.
CCCGGCCCACCGTGGCCAGCAGCAGCCCGAAGCAGGCGGCGATGAGCGCCTTGGCCTTGTTGCCGTTGCTGATGGTCGCCACCAGCAGGATCCCGAGCAGGGCCAGGGCCGTGTACTCGGGCGGGCCGAAGTCGAGGGCGAAGCCGGCCACCACCGGGGCGAGGAACGTCAGGCCGACGATGGCGACGGTGCCGCCGATGAAGGACCCGATCGCGGCGATGCCCAGGGCGGTGCCGGCTCGGCCCTGCTTGGCCATCATGTAGCCGTCGAAGACCGTGACCACGGAGCTGGCCTCCCCGGGCAGCCGGAGCAGCACCGAGGTGATCGTGCCGCCGTACTGGGCGCCGTAGAAGATGCCGGCGAGCATGATGATCGCCGTGACCGGTTCGATGCCGTAGGTCAGCGGCAGCAGGATGGCGATGGTCGCGGCCGGGCCGAGGCCCGGCAGCACGCCGATCAGCATGCCGATGACCACGCCCAGCAGGCAGTACAGGAGGTTGGTCGGCTGGAGGACGACGCCGAAGCCGTCCAGGGCGGGTTGCAGGAAGTCCATGCGGGAGCCTTTGGTCGGTGGCCGCCGGGAGCGGCGGCCGTCAGAACAGGTGCGGGATCGACGTGCCGAGGGCAGTGATGAAGACGAGGTAGAACGCGACGACGACGAGCACGGAGTAAAGGGTCGCCGCCCGCCACGTCTCACCGCCCAGGAACTTCATCCAGACGAAGGACAGGAGCAGGGAGGGGATCTCGAACCCGATCACGGGCATGAGCAGCACCAGCCCGACCAGCGTCACGAAGCCGTAGACGGCCAGCAGCGACTCCCGGGTGAACTTCTCGCCCTCGCCCCCGCGCCGCCCCGTGACGAGGTGGCTCAGGCCGATCACCACGGCCACCACGCTGACCAGGAACGGCCACATGCCGGGGGCCGGCTGCTGCGGGGTGCCCAGCCCCATGCCCAGGGACAGCAGCGCCGCCGCGGCGGCGAGCGCCGTGACCGCCAGTGTCGACCCGAGCGCCGCGGCCCGTCCGCCGGGCGGGGGCCCTTCGGCCTCCCACTCGGCGGCGAGCTGCTCCGGGGTGAGGTCCTCGGCGGCGGCGTCCGCGTCGACCAGGACCTCGGTGACCTGGGGGCGGTCGTCGATACGGGGATCTTTCATGGGAACGCTCCTGGGTGTGGTGGTCGACATGGCGGCGCGGAGGTCCTTCCTACTCGGCGAGGGAGATGTCGTACTCCTCGACGAGCTGCTGGTAGCGGTCGGCGAGCTCGGTCCACTCCTGCTCGACCTCCTCACCGGAGACCTCCCACGGGGTGAGCAGGTTCTGCTCGTTGAAGTCCTGGTAGGTCTCCGAGGCCACGGCGGCGTCGAAGGCCTCGACGAGCCGCGCCTTCACGTCGTCCGGGAGCCCCTCGGGGGCGGCCACGGCCCGGTACTGGGAGACCGGCACGTCGTAGCCGGACTCCACCGCGGTGGGCACGTCGGGCAGGAACTCGTTGCGGTCCTCGGAGAACACCACGATGGGCGTCACCTCACCGGCGTCGATCTGCGGCTTCGCCTCGCCCAGCTGGACGGTGGCGACCTGCACCTGGTCGCCGAGCACGGCGGTCAGCGCCGGGGCGCCGGAGTCGAAGGGCACCTCGGTGCCGGTGATGTCGGCCTGGGCGAACAGCACGGTCTGGGCGAGCTGGGAGCCCGTGCCCACGCCGGTGGTGCCGTAGCTGAAGGAGCCGGAGGCGTTCTTCACGTCGTCGAGGTTCTCGAAGCCGGACTCGCTGCTGGCCACCATGACGTAGTCGTCCTGGGAGAGGCCCTTGAGCACCTCGAGGTCGTCCAGGGACACGGCTTCCTCCTCGCCCACGGCGAGGGGGGTGATGGTGATCAGCGAGGCGTTGAGCAGGACCAGGTTCTGCCCGTCGGGCGCCGTGCCGGCGACCTCCTGGGTGGCGAGGGCGCCGTTGGCGCCGGGCTGGTTGACGACCGGCATCGGGACGCCGAGGTCCACCGCGGCGGCGTCGGCCACGGCACGGGCGATGAGGTCGGTGGAGCCGCCCGCCGCCTGGCCGACGGTCAGGGTGATGGGCTCCGAGGGGAACTCCTCGCCGGCGCCGGCGGACCCGCCGCCGACGTTGCCCCCGCACGCGGTGAGGGCGAGCAACGAGGTCGCCGCGGTCGCGCCGACCAGGACCTGGCGCAGCGATGTCTTCTTCATGGGAGCTCCTGACACTGGGAAGGACGGGGCGCTCCGGCGGAGTCGCCGGGGGCGCAGTGCTGTGAGTGCAGTCACAGGCGATGTGAGACTTGAGACTAGGAAGAGACTACGATGCGTGTCCAAGCCCATTCGTGCATTGAGTAATACCCGAAGGACATGATGTTCACTCTTGACCAGGCGCGGAGTTTCATTGCCGTCGCGGAGGAGCTGCACTTCGGCCGCGCGGCGGCGCGGCTCAACATGACCCAGCCCCCGCTGAGCCGGCAGATCCAGAAGCTGGAGAAGACGCTGGGCGTGGAGCTCCTGGAGCGGGACAACCGTCGCGTGGCCCTCACCGCCGCCGGACGGGCGTTCCTGGTGGAGTCGCGCAAGCTGGTGGTCGCGGCCGACCGGGCCCCGCTGCTGGCGCGCCGGATCGCCGCCGGGCGGTCGGGGGTGCTGCGCATCGGCTTCACGGCCGCCTCCGGCTTCAGCCTGCTCGGCCCGCTGCTGAGCGAGATCGAGCAGGTGCTGCCGGACGTCGACGTCGATCTGCAGGAGCTGGTGACGAGCGAGCAGCTGCACGCCCTCCAGGACGGGGACCTCGACCTCGGACTGGCCCGGCCGCCCTTCGACACGGAGGTCTTCGAGTCGCAGCTGCTGCTCGCCGAGGACCTGCTCGTGGCCGTTCCGGCCGACCACCCCCTGACCGCGCTCAAGCACCCCGTCACCTCGGCCGATCTCAAGGACCTGCCGCTGATCATGCACTCCCCCACCAAGGCGCGGTACTTCTACGACCACGTGGTGCGACTCGTGGAGGTGGAGCACCGCAACGTCGTCCACACCGTCAGCCAGGTCCTCACCATGGTCGCGCTCGTGGCCGCCGGACGTGGGCTCGCCTTCGTCCCCGAGTCCGCCCGCCTCCTGGGCATCCCCGGTGTTGCCTATCTCCGGCTCTCGAGCAGCTCCTCGGACTCGGTGGAGCTGCACGCCCTGTGGGACCGCCAGTCCCGCAACCCTGCCCTGCACCACCTGCTCGAGCTGCTGCGCACGCAGCTGCACTGAGCACGTCCCTCAATACCCTGGTGGCATCAGACCATTCACAAATGGGCTTGGACAGGCATCGACGCCCCTTCCTAGGGTGAGACGTGATTCCCGGGCACTCCGCCCCCACGCCTGACACGAAGGACGACGACCGTGGCTCAGCACACTCCGCAGGAACTCGCCGCTCGGCTCAAGGACGGCCTGCTGTCCTTCCCCGTGACCGCGTTCGACGCCGACCTGCTCTTCGACGAGCACACCTACCGCCAGCACCTGGCCTGGCAGGCCTCCTACCCCGTGGCCGGGCTCTTCGCCGCCGGCGGCACCGGGGAGGGCTTCTCCCTCACCGTGGAGGAGACCGCCACCGTGGTGGCCGCGGCCGTGGCCGAGGTCGGGGACACCGTCCCGGTGCTCGCCCCGGCCGCCGGCAACACCGCCCAGGCCATCCGCAACGCCACCGACGCCGCCGCCGCCGGGGCCGAGGGCCTGCTGCTGCTGCCGCCCTACCTCACCGAGGCCGACCAGGAGGGCCTGCTCGCCCACGCCAGCGCGGTGTGCGCGGCCACCGACCTGGGCGTGATCGCCTACAACCGGGCCAACGCCGTCTACTCCGCCGAGACCATCGCCCGGCTGGCCGAACGGCACGAGAACTTCATCGGGTTCAAGGACGGCATCGGCGACATCGAGCACCTCACCAAGGTCTACGCCGCCAACGGGGACCGGCTGTTCTACCTCGGCGGGCTGCCCACCGCCGAGACCTTCGCCCTGCCGCTGCTGCAGCTGGGGATGAGCACCTACTCCTCGGCGATGTACAACTTCGTCCCGGAGTTCGCCCTGGCCTTCTACGCCGACGTGCGCGCCCAGGACCGGGCGGCGGTGACCGAGAAGCTCAACCGGTTCGTGCTGCCCTACCTGCAGATCCGCGACCGGGCCAAGGGCTACGGGGTGTCGATCATCAAGGGCGGGCTCAAGGCCGTGGGCCGCGACGCCGGCGGGGTCCGCCCCCCGCTGCAGGACCTCACCGCCACCGACCTCGCCGACCTCAAGACCCTCATCGAGACCAGCAGCGCCACGACCTCGGGCACCAGCCTCCAGCGGGCCTGAGGCCCCGGCCGAGCCCCGTCCACCCGACCGCAGCACAGACAGCGAAGGAAATCCATGTCCGTGAGCACCCAGACCACCACCCTGTCCGGCCACTCGATCATCGCGGGCCGGGAGACCCCCGGCAACGCGGGCACCACCCACGGCATCGACCCGGCGACCAACGCCGAGCTCGGGCCGGCCTACACCCTGATCGACGAGGCCCAGCTCGCCGAGGCCACGGCCGCGGCCGAGCAGGCCTTCGAGTCCTTCAGCAGCCTCGACCCGGAGACCCACGCGAGCTTCCTCGAGAAGATCGCCGCCAACATCGAGGCCGCCGGCCCGGAGCTGGTGGACCGCGCCTCGACGGAGACCGGGCTGCCGAAGCCGCGCCTGCAGGGCGAGCTGGCGCGCACCACCGGCCAGCTGCGGCTCTTCGCCCGCGTCGTGCGCCAGGGCGACCACCGCGGCGTGCGCATCGAGCCGGCCCTGCCGGAGCGCACCCCGCTGCCCCGCCCGGACCTGCGCCAGCGCAAGGTGCCCCTCGGCCCGGTGGCCGTCTTCGGCGCCAGCAACTTCCCCTTCGCCTTCTCCACGGCCGGCGGTGACACGGCGTCGGCGCTGGCCGCGGGGTGCCCCGTGATCTTCAAGGCCCACAACGCCCACCCCGGCACCGGCGAGATCGTGGGCCGCGCCCTGACCGAGGCCGTGCGCGAGGCCGGCCTGCACCCCGGCGTCTTCTCCCTGGTCTACGGCCCCGGCGCGAGCATCGGCCAGGCCCTGGCCAAGGACCCCGCCGTCAAGGCCGTCGGCTTCACCGGGTCCCGCGGTGCGGGCACCGCGCTCATGGCCACGGCCGCCGCCCGCCCGGAGCCGATCCCCGTCTACGCGGAGATGAGCTCCATCAACCCGGTCTTCCTCTTCGACTCCGCCCTGGAGGGCGACGCCGACGAGTTCGCCCGCGCCTACGTCACCTCCCTGACCGGCTCCTCCGGGCAGCTGTGCACCAACCCGGGCCTGCTGTTCGTCCCCGCGGGTCCCGCCGGGGACGCGTTCCTCGCCGCCGTGGACCGGGCGCTGGCCGGCGCCGAGGGCGCGACCATGCTCACCCCGGGCATCGCCCGCTCGTGCCAGGAGGGCATCGACGCCCTTGCCGCGCAGGACGGGGTCGAGGTCGTGGCCCGGGGCCAGGAGGGATCCACCGAGAACGCCCCGGCCCCCGTGGTCTTCGGCACGCAGGTCCCCACCTTCCTGTCCAACCCCGTGCTGCAGGAGGAGATCTTCGGCGCCTCCTCCCTGGTGATCCGCTACGGGTCCGCCGAGGAGCTGGTGGCCGCCGCCCGCCGCATGGAGGGCCAGCTCACCGCGAGCCTGTTCCTCTCCGAGGAGGACTTCCCCACCGCCGCCCCGCTGCTGCCGGTGCTCGAGCGCAAGGTCGGGCGGATCCTCGCCAACGGCTGGCCGACCGGCGTCGACGTGGGCGAGGCCATGGTCCACGGCGGCCCGTTCCCGGCGACCTCCGACTCGCGGACCACCTCCGTGGGCACCCTGGCGATCGAGCGGTTCCTGCGCCCGGTGGCCTACCAGAACATCCCCGACGCCCTGCTGCCCGCCCCGGTGCAGGCCGCCAACCCCTGGCAGCTCAACCGGCGGGTCGACGGCCGCATCCAGCTGGCCAGCAACTCCGCGGGCGAGCAGGCATGAGCACCCAGCCGACCGTCGCCCGGGTGGAGGTCGTGCCGGTCGCCGGGCACGACTCCATGCTGCTGAACCTCTCCGGCGCCCACGGCCCCTTCTTCACCCGCAACGTCGTGATCGTGACGGACTCGGACGGGCGGACCGGCCTGGGCGAGGTGCCCGGCGGGGAGAAGATCCGCGCCACGATCGAGGAGGCCGGGTCCCTGATCACCGGGGAGCCGGTGGCCCTCTTCCGCACCCTGCTGCGCCGGATCGCCACGACGTTCGCCGACCGCGACGCCGGGGGCCGGGGGCTGCAGACCTTCGACCTGCGCACCACGGTGCACGCGGTGACCGGCGTCGAGTCCGCGCTGCTGGACCTGCACGGGCAGTTCCTGGGCGTGCCCGTGGCGGAGCTGCTCGGGGACGGCCGGCAGCGGGACGCCGTGCCGATGCTGGGCTACCTGTTCTTCGTGGGCGACCCGGACAGCACCGACCTGCCCTATCTGCGGGAGCCGGACGGCGCGGACGCCTGGGCGCGGGTGCGCCGGGAGCAGGCCATGACCCCGGAGGCGGTGGTGCGCCTGGCCGAGGCCTCGAAGGAGCGCTACGGCTTCACGGACTTCAAGCTCAAGGGCGGCGTCCAGGCCGGGGACGTGGAGGTCGACGCCGTCACGGCGATCAAGGAGCGCTTCCCCGAGGCGCGGGTGACCCTGGACCCCAACGGCGGCTGGCTCCTGGAGGAGGCGGTCCGGCTGGGCCGGCGGATGCAGGGCGTCGTCGCCTACGCGGAGGACCCGTGCGGGGCCGAGGGCCGGTTCTCGGGCCGCGAGGTGATGGCGGAGTTCCGGCGGGCCACGGGGCTGCGCACGGCCACGAACATGATCGCCACCGACTGGCGGGAGATGTCCCACGCGGTGCGGTCCAACGCCGTGGACATCCCCCTGGCGGACCCGCACTTCTGGACGATGGCCGGGTCCGTGCGCGTGGCGCAGCTGTGCCACGAGTTCGGCCTGACGTGGGGCTCCCACTCGAACAACCACTTCGACATCTCGCTGGCCATGTTCACCCACGTGGGCGCGGCGGCCCCCGGGGAGATCACCGCGCTGGACACCCACTGGATCTGGCAGGACGGCCAGGGCCTCACCCAGGAGCCGCTGCGCATCCGGGACGGCGCGATCGAGGTCCCGGCCGCCCCGGGTCTCGGCGTGGCGCTGGACCGCGAGCGCCTGGCGGAGGCGCACGAGCTCTACCTCGAGCACGGCCTCGGCGCCCGCGACGACGCCGCGGCCATGCAGTACCTGATCGAGGGCTGGAGCTTCGACCCCAAGCGGCCCTGCCTGGTCCGCTGAACCGGGGGCCGAGAACCGGATGACGGGGGTGCTGCTGGGCTTCGGCGTGGTCGCCGTGATCGCGCTGCTCGGCTTCGCCACCTCCGCGCTGCTGCCCGGTGAGGCCCGCACCATGCGTGCGGGCCTCACCCCTGTCGTCTACTACCTCACCAACCCGGCGCTGATGCTGGTGCTCGTCGCGGGCACCGACCTCGGGGCCGTGCTCGGGGTCTACACCCCGATCGCCCTCGTCACCGCCGCGGTGGCGGGGGCGGTCTTCGCCCTGTACAGCGGTGCGCTGCTGCGCCGCGGGGCGGCGCGCACGGCGGTCGGCGCGATGGCCTCCTCCTACGTCAACGCCGGGAACATCGGGCTGCCCATCGCCCTCTACGCGGTGGGCAGCGCCGCCCCCGTGGTCTCGGTCCTGCTCGCCCAGCTGCTGGTCGTGGCGCCGGCGTACCTCCTCGTGTTCTCGTGGGTCACCCGCCCGTCCCGGCGCGCCGGTCCGGGCGCGGCGACGGCGGCCAGGACCCCGGCCCGGACCGGGGCGCCGACCGGCACGTCGACCGGGCGCACGATCCTGCGCTCGGTCGCCAATCCGGTGACGATCGGCACCGCGCTGGGGGTGCTGCTCTCCGCCACCGGGCTGACGGTGCCCGAGGTGCTCTGGGTCCCCCTGGAGATGCTCGGGGAGGCGTCCATCCCCCTGCTGCTCCTGCTGTTCGGCATGAGCCTGCACGGGCAGCGGCCGTTCCGCACCCGTGCCCTGGTGCCGGACGTGATCGGCGGGACGCTGGTCAAGGTCGCGCTCATGCCGGTCGTGGCGTGGGGGATCGCCCGCTTCGGCTTCGGCCTGGGCGGCACCGAGCTGCTGGGGGTCGTCGTCATGGCGGCCCTGCCCACGGCCCAGAACGTGTTCCTCTTCTCGTCCCAGTTCCGGATGCCCGCCGACGCGGGGCGCGACATCATCCTCCTCAGTTCGTTCCTGTCCTTCCCGGCCGTCCTCCTCGCCGGCCTGCTCCTGCGCTGACGCCACGGCCCGCCCGGGCGGGGCGGCCGGGAACGCGCGAGGACCGAGAGCTCCCGTCGTACCCTGGACCCGGCCCGGGCCTCGTGGCACCGGACCAGACCCTGACGCCCGAGGAGACCGCCCGTGCCCACCCCGTCCGCCGTGCAGCAGGCCCCCACTCCGACCTCGCGCCGGGCCCTGCTCTACCTGGGGGTCTGCGTGGTGCTGGTGGGGCTGAACCTGCGCACGGTCTTCTCCAGCTTCGCCGCGATCCTGCCGGAGATCACCGCCGCGGCCGGCCTGCCCTCCTGGGCGGTGACCGTGCTGACCACGGCCCCGGTGACGCTGCTGGGGGTGTTCGCCCCGCTCGCCCCGCGGCTGGCCCGCCGGTACGGGGCGGAGACCGTGCTGCTGGGGGCCATGGTGCTGCTCGCCGCCGGGCTGGCCGCCCGCGGGCTGCCTCTGCCCGCGGGCGCCACCGTGCCGCTGCTGCTGGCCGGCACCCTGGCCTGCGGAGCGGCGATCGCGGTGGGCAACGTGCTGCTGCCCTCGATCGTGAAGCGGGACTTCGCCCACCGCCTCGGGCTGATGAGCGGGCTCTACACCACCGCCATCGCCGCCTCCGCCGCGCTCGGGGCGGGGCTGACCTACCCGCTGTTCCAGGCCACGGGCTCCTGGCGGGCGGGCCTGGCCGGGTGGGCGGCACCGGCCGCCCTGGTGGTCCTGCTCCTGCTCCCGGTGGCGGCCCGCCACCGCATCCCCGCGCCCCCGGCCGCGGCCGCGGGCGGCGGCGGGGACAGCCCCTGGCGGTCGCCGGTGGCCTGGCAGATCACCGGGTTCATGGTCTTCCAGGCGATGATGTCCTTCAGCGTCTTCGCCTGGCTCGCCCCCATCCTGCGCGAACGGGGGGTCGACGGGGCCACCGCGGGGGTGATCGTGGCGGTGTCCATCCTGCTGCAGATGACCGGCTCGCTGTTCGCCCCGGCCCTGGCGGTGCGTCTGGCCGACCAGCGGGTCCTCAACGCCGTGGTGGCGCTGATGGCCGGCGGCGGGTTCGTGCTCTCGATCTTCGGCCCCCTCGAGCTGATCTGGGTCTGGACCGGGCTGCTGGGGCTGGGCCAGGGCGCCCTGACCGCCGTGGCCCTGACCATGATCGCCCTGCGCACCCGCAGCGCCACCATGGCTGTGCGGCTGTCCGGGATGATGCAGGGCGTCGGCTACGGCCTGGGCTCCTCGGGCACCTTCCTGGTCGGGCAGCTGCTGCACGCCACCGGCGGCTTCGCCGCCGCCGGCGTCATGTTCGCCGTGGTCGGCGCCCTCGCCGCGGTCTTCGGCTGGCAGGCCGGGCGGGACCGCGCGGTGCAGGAGCGCTGAGCGCTCAGGCCGGGCGGGGCGGGGCGGTCGAGGACCGCTCGACCAGCGAGGTCTGCAGCTGCAGCGGGTGGGTGCGGCGGGACCCGCCGGCCAGCAGGGCGAGCGCCCGTTCGACCGCCATCTCCCCCATGGCGTGCAGGGGCTGGCGCACCGTGGTCAGCTTCGGCGAGGCCCAGCGGGCGATCAGCGTGTCGTCGAAGCCCACGACGCTCAGGTCCTCGGGCACCCGCAGGGACACCTGCCGCGCCGCCTCGAACGCGCCCAGCGCGGCCTCGTCGGACGCGGCGAACAGCGCGGTCGGCGGGTCCTCGAGCGCGAGCAGCTGCTGGGCGGCGGCGAAGCCGGCCTCGTAGCTGAAGCCGTCCCCCGCCACGAGCCGGGGCTCGCGCGGGAGCTCCGCGCTCTCCAGGGCGCTGCGGTACCCGGCCAGGCGCTCGCGCGCCGGCACCGATCCGCCGGCGCCGGCGAGGTGGCCGATCCGGCGGTGCCCGAGCTCGGCCAGGTGCGTGGTGGCCGCGTAGCCGCCGGCCCAGTTCGTGGAGCCGATGCTCGGCACCGTGGAGGGCAGGCTGTTGACCGGGTCGATGGCCACCAGCGGGACCTGTGCGTGGGCCGCCGCCGCCACCTGCTCCGCGGTCAGCGGCGTGGTCACGGCCACGACCGCCGTCTCCCCCTTCCGGCCGCAGACCGCGAACCAGTCGTCGGAGAAGGGCGGGAGGTCGCCCTGCTCGAGGGCGGGCAGGGCGTTCAGCAGCAGGTCGGCGTCGGCGCGCCCGCAGGCGTCCACGGCACCGGCCATGACCTGCAGCGAGTAGTTGCTCTCCAGGGTGTCGAACACCAGCACGATCGCCGGGCGGGGGCGCCGCGCGGCGGCGCCCGTGTAGCCCAGCTCCGCGGCCGCGGCCCGGACCTTCTCCCGGGTGTCCTCCCCCACGTCGGGGCGCCCGTTGAGCACCTTCGAGACGGTGCCCTTGGACACCCCGGCCTGTGCGGCGACCTCGCTCAGGGTCGTTCTCTTCATGCGGCCGGCTCCTCGGACGTCGGGCACCCTGCGGTGCACGGCGAAACGTTTCGTTACGTCAAATGTAGTGGCTCAGCTCACACCCAGGGGTTGACGGGTGTGAAACAGGCCACTTACGCTTCTCGCAACGAAACGCTATACGAAAAGTTTCGTAAGCGCAATGCATCACCGGACGCTGAGGAGCACGCCATGACCACCGACCGCACCCGCCGCACCGCCCCCGCCCTGTGGACCCCGTTCTCCCGGCGGTCGCTGTCCCGCATCGCGCTCGTGGGCGCCGCGGCCCTGACCCTGGCCGGGTGCGGCGGCGGCGCGCAGCCGGGCCAGGCCGCCGGCGCCAGCGCCTGGACCCTGACCGGCGGCGCGGAGGAGACCTTCCGCACCTCCTTCCAGGAGTGGAACGACGCGCACGCGGAGGAGCCCATCACCGCCGAGTACTTCGCCAACGACGCGTTCAAGGAGAAGATCCGCACCAGCGTGGGCTCGGGCAACGCCCCGACGCTGATCTACAACTGGGGCGGGGACAACCTCGAGAGCTACGTGGAGAACGGCGACGTGGTGGAGCTGACCGGCAAGATCCCGGGCATGGAGGAGCGCGCGCTCGACTCCGTCCTGGAGACCGGCACGGTGGACGGGAAGCTCTACGCGGTCCCGAACAACAACACCCAGCCGGTGATCCTGTACTACAACACCAAGCTCTTCGAGCAGGCCGGGGTGAAGGTGCCCACCACGTGGGAGGAGATGCTGGACGCCGTGGAGGCCTTCAAGGCCGAGGGCGTCACGCCGATCTCCGTGGCCGGCTCCAGCCAGTGGCCGTACCTGATGTGGATCCAGTACCTCACCGACCGGATCGGCGGCCCGGAGGTCTTCCAGGCGATCGTGGACGGCGAGGAGAACGCCTGGTCCGACCCCGCGATCACGGAGGCGCTCGAGAAGATCCAGGAGCTCGTGGAGGCCGGCGGCTTCGGCGACGCCTACGGCTCGGTGGTGGCCGACGCGGGCGCCGACGTCGCCCTGGTGCACACCGACCAGGCGGCCATGATGCTGCACGGCAGCTGGGTGTACTCCAGCTTCCTCACCGACGCCCCGGAGTGGACCGCGGAGGGCAACCTCGGCTACACCACCTTCCCCGAGATCGAGGGCGGACAGGGCGACCCGCAGAACATCGTGGGCAACCCCGCGAACTTCTGGGCCGTGTCCGCGGACGCCAGCGAGGAGGAGCAGCAGACGGCCTTCGAGTACCTCGAGCAGATGAACCTCGACGACACGGCGGTCGACACGCTCTTCGACGCCGGCCTGATCCCGGCGGTGGACGGCGTGGAGGACAAGATCGACGAGACCGAGCACCCCGAGTACCTCGACTTCGCCTACTCGATGGTCCAGGACGCGCCGCACTTCCAGCTCTCCTGGGACCAGGCGCTGCCGGCCGACCAGGGCCAGGCCCTGCTGACCAACCTCAGCCAGGTCTTCGCCGGCGAGATGACCCCCGAGCAGTTCCAGACCGCGATGAACGGGACGCTGTGATGCTGCTGCGCGCGCCCGCCCGGCGCAGGACCCGGGCGGGCGCGGGACCCAGCAACTGGCTGCTGGCCCCCGCCCTGGCCTTCTTCGGCATCTTCTCGATCGGCCCGCTGCTGGGCGTGCTGGTGCTGTCCTTCATGGAGTGGGACGGTCTCGGCACGCCGCAGTGGGCGGGGGGCGGGAACTGGGTGTCGGTGCTCGAGAACCCGGTCTCGCGCCAGGCGATGTGGCTGACCGTGAAGCTGACCCTGCTCAGCTACGCCGTCCAGTTCCCGCTGAGCCTGCTGCTCGGGGTGTTCATGGCCGGTCAGCAGCGCTACCGCGAGTTCCTCTCGGTGCTGTACTTCCTGCCGATGCTCTTCTCGGCCGCCGCGATCGGCATCGCCTTCAAGGCCCTCCTGGACCCGAACTTCGGGCTGTCCCAGGCCTTCGACGCGGCCGTGCTCCGGCAGGACTGGCTCGGCCGGCCGGACCTGGCGTTCTACGTGGTCGTGTTCGTCATCTCCTGGTCGTTCATCCCGTTCCACTCGCTGCTCTACCAGGCGGGCGTGCGGCAGATCCCGCAGAGCATGTACGAGGCCGCCACGCTCGACGGCGCCGGGACCGTGCGGAAGTTCTTCGCGATCACGCTCCCGCAGCTGAAGTACACGATCGTCACGTCCTCGACGCTGATGCTGGTCGGGTCGCTGACCTACTTCGACCTGGTCTTCAGCCTCACCGGCGGCGGACCGGGCACCGCGACCCGGATCCTGCCCCTGGACATGTACCTGACCGGTTTCCGCAGCAACCAGATGGGCGAGGCCAGTGTCCTGGCGGTCATCCTCGTCGCCGTGGGCCTCACGCTCGCCCTCGGCCTGCAACGGCTCACCGGGGCCGACAAGATGGAGAGCCAGGCGGAAGGTGCGTAGCCCCATGAGCACACGTCCTGCGGACACCCGTCCCCACAGCACCGGAAGCACGGGCACCCGCCCCACGGCCCCTCGCCCGGCGGAGCCCCGCCCCGGGGGCGCCGCTCCCGCCCGCCGCCGGCGCCGGGGCGTCCCCAACATCCCGGCGGCCGTGGGCGGATGGCTGTGGCTGGCCGTCATCATCGTCCCGATCTACTACATCGCGATCACCAGCACGAAGCCCCGGGAGGACTACTACTCCACCAATCCCCTGGTGCCCTCGGCGCCGACGTTCACGCCGTACCTGACGGTGCTGCAGAACCAGTTCGTCCAGTACTTCCTCAACAGCGTGGTGGTGGTCGTCGGCACGGTGGCGGGGATCGTGTTCCTGTCCCTGCTCGCGTCCTACGTGATCGTGCGCAGCCGCACCGGGCTGGCCGTGTTCTCGAACCGGCTGTTCCTGCTGGGCATCGCCATCCCGATCCAGGCCACGATCATCCCGATCTACCTGATCATCGTGCAGCTGGGCCTCTACGACACCCTGGCGGCGCTGATCCTGCCCGGCATCGCCTCCGGGATCCCGATCACGGTCCTGATCCTGACCAACTTCATGCGCGACATCCCCAACGAGCTCTACGAGTCCATGACCCTCGACGGGGCCGGGGACTGGAAGGTCTTCCGCACGCTCGTGCTGCCGCTGAGCATGCCCGCCGTCACCACCGTGGGCGTCTACAACGCGCTGAACAGCTGGAACAACTTCCTCTTCCCGCTGATCCTCACCCAGAGCTCCGAGAAGCGCACCCTGCCGCTGTCCCTGTGGACCTACCAGGGGGAGTTCCAGGCGGACATCCCCGCCGTCCTGGCCGCCGTCGTCCTCTCGGCGCTGCCGATCCTCGTCCTCTACGTCTTCGGACGCCGCCAGCTCGTCGCCGGGCTCACCGCCGGCTTCGGCAAGTGACGCGCCCACCAACCCGAAGGAACCCCATGACCTCGCCCAGCACCCCGTCCAGCACCCCGCCCGGCACCCCGGTGTGGAACGACCCGTCCCGCCCCGTCGGCGAGCGCGTCGACGCCCTCCTGCAGGAGCTCACCCTCGAGGAGAAGGCCGGCCAGCTCGGCAGCTACTGGCTGCGCCCGGACCCGGAGGAGGCCACCGGCGGGGCCGCCCCCATGGAGTCCGCCTTCGCCAACGACCGCTCCACCTTCGAGGCCGCGATCGCCCACGGGCTGGGCCACATCACCCGCGCCTTCGGCAGCGCCCCGATCTCCGCGGCGGACGGGGTGGAGCACCTGCGCACCCTGCAGCGCCAGGTCGTGGGCACCTCCCGGCTGGGGATCCCCGCGATCGCCCACGAGGAGTGCCTCACCGGCTTCACCACCCTGGGGGCCACCTGCTACCCGGCCGCGATCGCCTGGGGCGCCGCGTTCGACCCCGAGCTGGTCCGCACCATGGCCCGGCGGATCGGCGCCGACATGAAGGGGGTGGGCGTCCACCTCGGCCTCTCCCCCGTGCTCGACGTCGTGCGCGACTACCGCTGGGGTCGCGTCGAGGAGACCGTCGGCGAGGACCCCTACCTCGTGGGGGCCCTGACCACCGGGTACGTGCGCGGGCTCCAGGAGGCCGGCGTGATCGCCACCCTCAAGCACTTCGCCGGCTACTCCACCTCCCGGGCCGGGCGCAACCACGCCCCCGTCTCGATCGGCCCGCGCGAGCTCCGCGACGTCGTGCTCGTGCCCTTCGAGATGGCGGTGCGGATCGGGCGGGTCGGCGCGGTGATGAACTCCTACGCGGACGTCGACGGCGTCCCCCCCGCCGCCGACCCCGAGCTGCTCACCACGCTGCTGCGGGACGAGTGGGGCTTCGAGGGCACGGTCGTCTCCGACTACTGGGCCGTCAGCTTCCTCGAGTCCATGCACCACGTCGCGACCGACCCGCGGGACGCCGGCGTGCAGTCGCTCGCGGCCGGGATGGACGTCGAGCTGCCCGAGACCAGCTGCTTCGCCGACCTCGCCGCCGCCGTGCGGGAAGGGGCCCTCGAGGAGTCGCTCCTGGACCGCGCGGTGCGCCGGGTGCTGACCCAGAAGGTCGAGCTCGGCCTGCTCGACGAGGGATTCGACCCCGGCACCGCCGGCGGGGCCGTGGACCTCGACTCCGCGGACAACCGCCGGCTGGCCCGGCGCATGGCCGAGGAGTCCATCGTCCTGCTGAAGAACGACGGCGTGCTGCCGCTCTCCGGCGACACCGACCGGACGATCGCCGTCATCGGCCCCAGCGCCGCCCAGCCCCGCTCCTTCCTGGGCTGCTACAGCTTCACCAACCACGTCCTGTCCCGCTTCGGCGAGTCCGGCACCGGCATCGAGATCACCTCGATCGTGGACGCCCTCACCGAGGAGTTCGCGGACGGGGGCACCACGTTCCGCCACGCCCGCGGCGTCGACTTCACGGACCCGGACACCAGCGGCATCGCCGAGGCGGTGGCCGTCGCCGAGGAGGCCGACCTCGCGGTCGTGACCGTGGGCGACCTCGCGGGGCTGTTCGGCACGGGCACCTCCGGGGAGGGCTGCGACGTGGTGGACCTGTCCCTGCCCGGCCGGCAGGCCGAGCTCGTCGAGGCGGTGCTGGCCACGGGCACCCCGGTGGTCCTCGTGCTCGTCACCGGCCGCCCCTACAGCCTCGGGGCGTTCGACGACCGCTGCGCCGCCGTGGTGCAGGCCTTCATGCCGGGCGAGGAGGGCGGCCACGCCGTCGCCGGGGTGCTCTCCGGCCGGGTGAACCCCTCCGGGCGGCTGCCCGTGGGCATCCCCCGGCACGTGGGCGGGCAGCCCGGCACCTACCTGACCCCCACCCTGGGCGGGTACGCGGAGGGGGTCTCCAACCTGGACCCCCGGCCGCTCTACCCGTTCGGCCACGGCATCGGCTACTCCACGTTCTCCTACGACGCCCTGGAGCTCTCCGCCGCGCAGATCGGCGCCGACGGCACCGTGGACGCCGCCGTCACCGTGACCAACACGTCCGAGCGGGCCGGGCAGGAGGTCGTCCAGCTCTACCTGAGCGACCCGGTGGCCCAGGTGGTCCGGCCGGTGAAGATGCTCGTCGGCTTCGCCAAGATCGCCCTGGAGCCCGGGCAGAGCGCCCGGGTCGTCTTCCACCTGCACGCCGACCGCACCGCGTTCACCGGGCGCGCCATGCGCCGGATCGTCGAGCCGGGCGAGTTCGTCCTGCGCGCCGGGCCCTCCAGCGAGGACCTCCCCCTGGAGGACCGGTTCGTGGTCACCGGCCCGGTGCGCGACGTGGAGGACGTCGAGCGCGTCCTCACCACCCCCGTCGACGTCGAGGTCGCCGACCGCGCGCTCGCCGCCGACGCCTCCTGAACCCGGGGCGCGGGCCGCCGCGCGGCCCGCGCCCCGTCCACTCCTCCGGATCCCCCCTGGGGAGACCGCGCGCCGGCCCTCGTGGCCGGCCCCTGGTCCGCCCCGACCTCCGTCCGAGACCCCCTGCAGTCCCCGTGCACGACCCCTCGAAAGGAACCCCCGAGATGAACCGACGACTCCCCGTCCTGCGGATCGGTGCCGCGAGCGCCGTCGCCGCCCTGTGCCTCACCGCGGTCCCCCAGGCCGCGAGCGCCGCACCCCCCGCCACGCCGCCGGGCCTGGCCCAGCAGGACACCCTGCGCTGGAACACCCCGAAGGACTTCCGCATCGGCAGCGCGGTGGCCGGCGGCGGGCACCACACCTCGGCCGACTACCCCGAGCCCTTCCCCTCCGACCCCGAGTACCGCTCGGTGCTGGCCCGGGAGTTCAGCTCCCTGACCCCCGAGAACCAGATGAAGTGGGAGTTCATCCACCCCGAGGAGGGGGTGTACGACTTCGGCCCCGCCGACGACATCGTCGACTTCGCCGAGGCCAACGGGCAGGTCGTGCGCGGCCACACCCTGTTCTGGCACAGCCAGAACCCCGACTGGCTCGAGAACGGGGACCACACCCCGGAGGAGTTGCGCGCCGTCCTCAAGGAGCACATCTACACGGTGGTCGGCCACTACGAGGGCCGGATCCAGCAGTGGGAGGTCGCCAACGAGATCTTCGACGACAGCGGGAGGCTGCGCACGGAGGACAACATCTGGCTGCGCGAGCTGGGGCCGGGCATCATCGCCGACATCTTCCGCTGGGCCCACGACGCGGACCCGAACGCCCAGCTGTTCTTCAACGACTACAACGTGGAGGGCCTCAACGCGAAGTCCGACGCCTACTACGCCCTGATCCAGGACCTGCTCGCCCAGGGCGTGCCCGTCCACGGCTTCGGGATGCAGACCCACCTCGGCCTCCAGTACGGCTTCGACGGGCGGATGCAGCAGAACCTCCAGCGCTTCGACGACCTCGGCCTGGAGACGGCCGTCACCGAGATCGACGTGCGCGGGCCGGTCGGTGCGGACGGGCAGATGAGCCCGGAGCTGCGGCAGAAGCAGGCCGACTGGTACCGCATGGCCCTCGAGGCGTGCCTGGCCGTGGAGGACTGCAACTCCTTCACCGTGTGGGGCGTGCTCGACGAGCACTCCTGGGTGCCGAACACCTTCCCCGGCTACGGGGACGCCCTGACCATGGAGGGCGGCTACGAGCGCAAGCCCGCCTACGACGCCCTGCAGGAGACCCTGGCCCGGTCCCAGCCGGGCGGCGACGCGAAGTGGGAGCACCACCCCGCGTTCCGCTGACCGGACCGTCCCGACCGGACGGCCCTGACCGGGCCGCCCACGCACGACGGGCCCGCTCCTCCCGGGGAGCGGGCCCGTCGTGCGTGGGCGGGAGCCTCAGCGCCGGTCGAGCCACCGGGCCGGTGCGGTCAGGATCGGCTCGAGGGCCGTGGCGGCCGCGCCGCTGAGCGCCGGATGGGCGTCGGCCGCCGAGCGCTGGATCTCGATCGGGCCCACCTCCGCGGTCAGCGCGTGGGCCTCGACGACCTCCCGCAGCACGGGCTCCAGCTCCGCGGCGATCGGGGCGAAGTACCCGGAGAGCACCACGGTGGACAGGTCCAGCACGTTCATCGAGTTCGCGAGCACCACTCCGAGAGGCCGCCCGATCATCTCCATCACCGCCGTCCGGCTCCGCAGCCGCTCGGCCGTGGCCGCCACGAGGTCCTCGATCCTGACGTCCTCCGGCAGCCCGGTCCGCCCGCGCAGGGCGTGGTAGCTGGCGTAGGCCTCGAGGCAGCCGCGCCGCCCGCACCGGCACAGCTCCCCGCCGGGGCTGACCGTGACGTGGCCCAGCTCCCCGGCCCAGCCGTGCTCGCCGCCGTGGATCCGCCCCTCCAGGACCACGGCGCCGCCGATCCCGGTCTGCCCGTGCAGGAACAGGAAGGACTGGCCGGGCCGGCGCAGGACCTCGGTGCGCGCCGCGAGCATGCTGTCGTTGCCGGCCGTCAGCGCGGGCCCCCGGAAGGACGGCAGCCGCCGGAGCCGCTCGACCAGCGGGGCGTCCCGCCAGGCCAGGTTCGGCGCGGAGAGCACCGTGGCCCGGTCCGGGCCCAGCCGGCCGGGGACCGAGACGCAGATGCCGGCCACGGGCACGTCGGGGCGGGAGGCCAGGGCGTCGTCGAGCAGCTCGGACAGCGCGGCAGCCACGTCGTCCACGGACGCCCCCGCGTACGCCCCGAACCGGGCGTCCTCGTGGAGCACCCGGCCCCCGAGGTCGGTGACGAGGCAGGCCAGGTGGTCCGCGGCGATCTCCAGCCCGACGCCCAGCACGCTGCCGCGGGCGATGCTCAGCGGGATCATCGGCCGGCCCGAGGCCCGCACGGCCGGCTGCCGCCCCTCCACCAGGAGGCCGGCGTCGAGCAGCTCCTGGACCAGCTTGGAG
Organism: Kocuria sp. SM24M-10; assembly: GCF_001027955.1. Lineage (NCBI taxonomy): Bacteria > Bacillati > Actinomycetota > Actinomycetes > Micrococcales > Micrococcaceae > Kocuria > Kocuria sp. SM24M-10. Next base: position 37,229 of record NZ_LDNX01000074.1, read on the forward strand.
ACGGTCGGCTTGGTGAGGCCCGTGCTCTTGGCCAGCGCGGCGCGCGAGACCGGCTCCCCCGCCCCGGCCACCGCGCGCAGGACGGTGGAGAGGTTGTGCTCCCGCAGGTGGCTCGACTGCACGGACGGTCTCCTTCGCTGCTGGCGGAACCGGCCGGGGGCGGGCGCGGTCGCGCGGCGGACGAGAAAAAGCGGCCGCCGGTCTGGTCCCACGGTACTCGACGATCTATAGTAAGTAACGGTAACTAACCAATCTGGGAAAGGACCCGCCATGTCCGTCACCTCACCGGCGAGCTCGCTCGCCGCCTCCGTCACCCCTTCGCCGGAGGACCGGTTCTCCTTCGGCCTGTGGACCGTCGGCTGGTCGGCCCGCGACCAGTTCGGCTCGGCCTCCCGGCCGGACCTGGACCCCCTGGAGTCCGTGCGCAGGCTCGCGGAGCTCGGTGCCTGGGGCTTCACCTTCCACGACAACGACCTCATTCCCTTCGACGCCTCCGAGGCCGAGCGCGAGCGGCTGGTCGGGCGGCTGAAGCAGACGATCGAGGAGACCGGCACGGTCTGCGAGATGGTCACCACCGACACCTTCGCCGAGCCGATCTTCAAGGACGGCGCCTTCACCTCCAACGACCGGCGGGTCCGCCGCTACGGCCTGCGCAAGGTGCTGCGCAACGTCGACCTCGCCGCCGAGCTCGGCGCCACCACCTTCGTGATGTGGGGCGGGCGCGAGGGCACCGAGTACGACTCCTCCAAGGACCTCTACGCCGCCCTGGACCGCTACGCGGAGGGCATCGACACCGTGGCCGGCTACATCAAGTCCCAGGGCTACGACATGCGCATCGGCCTCGAGCCCAAGCCCAACGAGCCCCGCGGCAACATCTTCCTGCCGACCATCGGGCACGCGCTGGCGTTCATCGACCGCCTGGACAACGGCGACGTGGTCGGCGTGAACCCGGAGACCGGCCACGAGCAGATGGCCACCCTGAACTACACCCACGGGCTCGCCGAGGCCCTGTGGTGCGACAAGCTGTTCCACATCGACCTCAACGGGCAGAACGGGCCGATGTACGACCAGGACCTGGTCTTCGGCCACGGCAACCTGATCAGCGCCTTCTTCACGGTCGACCTGCTGGAGAACGGCTTCCCGTCGAAGCCGGGCGCCTACCAGGGGGCCCGCCACTTCGACTACAAGCCCTCGCGCACCGAGCACCTCGACGGCGTGTGGGACTCGGCGGCCGCCAACATGCAGATGTACCTGCTGCTGAAGCAGCGCGCCGTCGCGTTCCGCCAGGACCCCGAGGTCCAGGAGGCCATGGCGCAGTCCGGCGTCCTGGAGCTCGCGGAGCCGACGCTGGCGGAGGGCGAGGACCTGACCACCTTCCTGGCCGACCGCAGCGCCTACGAGGACCTCGACCTCACCGGCCCCTCGGAGCGCAACTACGGCTTCGTGCGCCTGCACCAGCTCGCCGTCGAGCACCTCATGGGCGCCCGCGGCTGATCCGCCCGGGCGCGGCCCCTCCCCGTCCGGGCGCCGCGCCCTCCCCCGGGCCGGCCCGGCGCACGCCCCCCTGCGCCGGGCCGGCCCCCTCCGGCGGCACCGCCGCCCCGTTCCCGCTCCTGTCCCGTTCCGCTCCCGTCCCGAAGGTTCCGCATGGCACGCACCACCGTCCTGGGCATCGACTCCTCGACCCAGTCCACCAAGGCCCTCCTGGTCGATGCCGCCACCGGGGAGGTCCTCGGCCGGCGCCGGGCGCCCCACCCCGACGGCACCGAGGTCGACCCGCGCGCCTGGCTCGCCGCCCTCGACGACGCCGCCGGGCCGTTCCTCGACGAGGCCGCCGCCGTGGCCGTCGGCGGCCAGCAGCACGGCATGGTCGCCCTCGACGAGCACGACGCCGTGGTGCGCGACGCCCTGCTGTGGAACGACACCCGCTCGGCGCCCCAGGCCCGCGAGCTCGTCGAGGAGATGGGCGGCCCGGCCGCGTGCGCCGAGGAGCTCGGCAGCGTGCTCGTGGCCTCCATGACCTCCACCAAGCTGCGCTGGATGGCCGAGCACGAGCCGGAGCACGCCGCCCGCACCCACCGGGTGCTGCTGCCCCACGACTACCTCTCCTGGCACCTGAACGCCGAGAAGACCTCCTTCTTCACCGACCGCGGCGACGCCTCGGGCACCGGCTACTTCTCCACCCGCACGGAGCAGTGGAGCCACGACCTCGCCCGCCGGGCCCTCGGCCACGACGTGGCGCTGCCCGAGCTCGCCCCGCACCCCCGGGCCGTGCTGGGCCGCACGCCCGGCGGGGCGCAGCTCGCCGCCGGCACCGGCGACAACATGGCCGCCGCCCTCGGCGTCACGCTCGGACCCGGCGACGTCTCCCTCTCGGTCGGCACCTCCGGGGTCGCGGCGATGGTCTCCGAGACCCGCACCGCCGATCCGACCGGGCTGGTCACCGGCTTCGCCGACGCCACCGGCCGGTACCTGCCCATGGCCACGACGCTCAACGCCGCGCGGATCCTGGAGTTCGGGGCCCGGCTCCTCGGGGTCGACCACGCCGGGCTCTCCGCCCTGGCCCTGGCCGCACGCCCCGGGGCCGGCGGCACCACCCTGCTGCCCTACCTCGACGGCGAGCGCACCCCCAACCGCCCCGGGGCCCGGGCCACCCTGCACGGGATGTCCTCGGCCACCTCCCGCGAGGACGTCGCCCGGGCCTGCGTGGAGGGCCTGCTGTGCTCCCTGGCCGACGGCGTGGACGCCCTCGAGCGCGCCACCGGGGTCCCCGCGCGGCGGATCGTGCTGATCGGCGGCGGCGCGCAGTCCGAGGCCGTGCGCCGGCTGGCGCCCGCCGTGCTCGGCCGGCCCGTGCTCGTGCCCGCCCCGAGCGAGTACGTGGCCCTCGGCGCGGCGCGGCAGGCCGCCTGGGCGCTCTCCGGCGCCGACGAGCCCCCGGCCTGGGCGCTGCCCGGGGTGCAGGAGTTCACCGCGGACCCGACGCCCCAGGTCCTGGAGGCCTACCGGGTGCTGCGCGACCGGACCGGAGCCTGGTCCTAGGAGCGTCCCGCACCGGCTCGGAAGACACGTCCGCAAAAATTGTTGAACAATCCATCGGGAAGGCGCATGCTGGAGGGACCGACGTGACAAGGAGCACACCATGTCCCCCTCCGACATCGACCTCAACGCGGACTGCGGCGAGTCCCTCCACGCCTGGGCCATGGACGGCGACGAGGCCGTCCTGCACGTGGTCAGCAGCGCCAACGTGGCCTGCGGCTTCCACGCGGGGGACCCGACGGTCGCCCGCCGCACCTGCACCGTGGCCGCCGAGCACGGGGTCACCGTGGGCGCCCAGGTCTCCTACGACGACCTCAAGGGCTTCGGCCGCCGCTTCATCGCCGTGCCCCGCGCGGAGCTGACCGACCAGCTGGTGTACCAGATCGGCGCCCTGCAGGCCCTGGCCCGCGCCTCCGGCACCGAGGTCCGCTACGTCAAGCCGCACGGGGCCCTCTACAACGCGATCGTCCACCACGAGGAGCACGCGGGCGCCGTGGTGGACGCCGTGCGCGACGTCGACACGGCCCTGCCCCTGCTGGTGCTGCCGGGCTCCGAGATCGAGCGCCGGGCGCGCGCGGCCGGGCTGCGCACCGTCCGCGAGGCCTTCGCCGACCGGGGCTACACCCCGCAGGCCACCCTGGTCCCGCGCTCCGAGCCCGGCGCCGTGCTGCACGACCCCGAGCAGATCGCCGCGCGCGTGGTCCGGATGGCCACCGAGCACGTGGTCGAGACGGTCGACGGCTCGGTCGTGGCGGTGGACGCGGAGAGCATCTGCGTGCACGGGGACACCCCGGGCGCCCTGGCCATCGCCGAGCGCGTGCGCCGCGCCCTCGAGGAGGCCGGCCTGCGCGTCGGCAGCTTCCTGTGAGCGCGCCCGCCGCGGAGCGCTCCGTCCGCCCGCTGGGACCGCAGGCCGCCGTCGTGGAGTGCGCGGACCTGCACGACGCCGTGGCCCTGCACGCCCGGCTCGCCGCCGCGGACCTCCCCGGCCTGGTGGACTGCGTCGCCGGGGCGCGGACCGTGGTCGTGCGCGCGAGCACCCCCGCCGCCCTGCGGGACGTCGTCCGCACCGCCCTGACGGCCCCGCGCGGGACCGCGGGGACGGGCGAGGCGCGGACCGTGACCATCGACGTCGTCTACGACGGCGAGGACCTGGAGGCGGTCGGGGAGCTCACCGGCCTGGGAGCGGCCGGGGTCGTGCGCGCCCACACCGGGCAGGAGTGGACCGCCGCCTTCGCGGGCTTCGCCCCCGGCTTCTTCTACTGCGCGGCCGAGGACGTGCCGGACGTCCCGCGCCGGGACACCCCGCGCACCGCGGTCCCGGCGGGGGCCGTGGCCCTGGCCGGCCGGTTCTCCGCGGTCTACCCCCGGCGCTCCCCGGGCGGCTGGCAGCTGATCGGCCGCACCGCGGCCCGGATGTTCGACCTGGACCGGGAGGACCCGGCCCTGCTCCGCCCCGGGGACCGCGTGCGGTACCGGCCCGTGCGCGAGCTCGTCGAGGTCGCCCCCCGCACGGCCGCACCGGCGCCGGTCCGCGGCGCCCACCTGGTCGTGGACCGGCCCGGCCTGCAGACCCTCGTCCAGGACGGCGGCCGCGCCGGCTCGGCGGCGCTGGGGGTCTCCCCCTCCGGCGCCCTCGACGCCGCCGCCGCGGCCACCGCCAACCGGCTCGTCGGCAACCCCGCGGGGGCGGCCCTGCTGGAGAACCTGCTCGGCCGCCTCGAGCTCACCGCCCACGGGGACCACGTCCTGGCGGTCACCGGCGCCGCGGCGCCCCTCGCCGTCGAGGGCCCCGCCCCCTGGCGCCCCGCGCCAGGCACACCGTTCGCGCTGCGGGACGGCGAGCGCCTGGCCGTGGGCGCCACCGTCTCGGGCGCTCGCGCCTACGTGGCGGTGCGCGGCGGCGTGGCGGTCCCGCCCGTGCTGGGCAGCCGCTCCACCGACACCCTCGCCGGACTGGGCCCGGACCCGCTGGGCCCCGGGGACGCCGTGCCCGTCGGCCCCGCCCCGGGCGCGGCCGTCCGGCCCCCCGAGCCGCTGCCCGAACCGGCCGGCGTGCCGGTGGTGCGGGTGGTGCCGGGCCCCCGCGACGACTGGTTCCCCGCCTCGGCGATGGGGTCGTTCTTCGCCCAGGACTGGGCGCTCGCCACCTCGTCCGACCGGGTGGGCGCCCGGCTCGACGGGCGGCCGCTCGACCGCGCCCGCACCGACGAGCTGCCCAGCGAGGGCACCGTGCCGGGCTGCGTCCAGGTCCCGCCCTCGGGCCTGCCCGTCGTCCTGCTGCAGGACGCGCCCACCACCGGCGGGTACCCCGTGATCGGGGTGGTGCACCCGCAGGACCTGGCCGTGCTGGCCCAGCTGCCCCCGGGCGCCCGGCTGCGCTTCCGCCGGATCCCGGCGCCGGAGCTCGTCCCGCCCGTTCCCGGGGGCGCCACCGGGCGCCCCGAGACCGACCGTCCCGCCACCGAGAACCCTCAGGAGTAGCACCGTGCGCAAGATCCTGATCGCCAACCGCGGGGAGATCGCCGTCCGCGTCGTCCACGCCTGCGCGGAGGCGGGGCTGACCTCGGTCGCCGTCTACGCGGACCCCGACGCCGACGCCCCGCACGTCCTGCTGGCCGACGAGGCCTACGCGCTCGAGGGCGTCTCGGCCACCGAGACCTACCTGGACGCGCGGGCCGTGCTCGCCGTCGCCGAGCGGTGCGGGGCCGACGCCGTGCACCCCGGCTACGGGTTCCTCTCCGAGAACGCCGACTTCGCCCGGGCGGTGCTCCAGGCCGGTCTCACCTGGATCGGCCCCTCGCCCGAGACGATCGTGCTGCTGGGGGACAAGGTCGCCGCCCGGGAGATCGCCCGGCGGGCCGGCGCCCCGCTCGTGCCCGGCAGCGACGGGCCGGTCGGGTCCCCCGCGGACGCCCGGGCCTTCGCCGAGGAGCACGGGCTGCCCGTGATCGTGAAGGCCGCCCACGGCGGCGGGGGCCGCGGCATGCGGGTGGTCCGCGAGCTGGCGCAGGTCGAGGACGCCTTCGTCTCGGCCGCCCGCGAGGCGCAGAGCGCGTTCGGGCGCGGCGAGTGCTTCGTGGAGCGGTTCCTGGACCGGCCGCGGCACGTCGAGGCGCAGGTCATGGCCGACGCCCACGGCAACGTCGTCGTGCTGGGGACCCGGGACTGCTCCCTGCAGCGCCGCCACCAGAAGCTCGTCGAGGAGGCCCCCGCGCCGTTCCTCACGGACGAGCAGCGGGAGCGCATCGCCGCCGCCGCCGAGGGCATCTTCCGGGAGGCCGGCTACGTGGGGGTGGGCACCGCCGAGTTCCTCGTGGCCCAGGACGGGCTGATCTCGTTCCTGGAGGTCAACACGCGCCTGCAGGTGGAGCACCCGATCACCGAGGAGGTCTACGGCGTGGACCTCGTGCGCGCCCAGCTGGCCGTCGCCGCCGGGGACCCCCTGCCGGTGCTCGAGACCCCGCCGGCGCGCGGGCACGCCCTGGAGTTCCGGATCAACGCCGAGGACCCGGGCCGCGGCTTCCTGCCCTCCGGCGGGACGGTCGAGGCCGTGGACACCCCCACGGGCCCGGGGGTCCGCGTGGACTCGGGGGTGCACCGCGGCACCCGGGTGGCCACCACCTTCGACTCGCTGCTGCTCAAGCTCGTGGTCAGCGCCCCCACCCGCGAGCAGGCCCTCGTGCGGGCCCGCACCGCGCTGCGGGAGCTGCAGGTGCACGGGGTGGCCACCACGATCCCCTTCCACCGCGCGGTGCTGGACGCCCCCGCCTTCGCCGGCGGCGACGGTCTCGGGGTGTGGACCACGTGGATCGAGGAGGAGTTCGCCGACCGGCTCACCCCGGACACCGGCTACGCCCGCGCGGGCGAGCAGGGACGCACCCGTCTCACCGTGGACGTGGACGGGCGGCGGATGCGCATCGGGATCCCCGACGCCCTCGCCGCCGCCCTGAGCTCCGCCCCCGCGGGGGACGGCGCCCCCGGCCCGGCCCCCGAGGCCGACGACGGCGCCGTCACCGCACCGTTCGCGGGGACGCTCGTCTCGTGGCTGGTCGCCGAGGGGGACACCGTGGAGGCCGGCCAGGACCTCGCCGTGCTCGAGGCCATGAAGACGGAGTCCCGGCTGACCGCCCCCCGCGCCGGGACCGTCCGCGAGCTCTCGGCCGGCCCCGGGGACGCCGTGGCCGCCGACCAGGTGCTCGCCCGCCTCGACTGAGCGCCGTCATCCGCGGGCGGACCTGGTCGGCCGGCGCCCGGGTGGCCTAGGGTCGGGAGCACCCAGCACGGCACCCCGCGGGAACGGCGCGGGGACGACCCGGGGCCGGCCCCGGGGCTGGGCGACCGGCCGCCCACGACTCGAAGGAGAGACGTCCCATGACCGAGACCCCCGCCGCAGGACAGAGCACGGATGTCGTCGACATCCTCACCGCCGACCACCGGGACATGCTCGAGCTGGTCGGGCAGATCAAGGACACGCCCGAGCCCGACCGGCGCCGGGAGCTGGCCGACACCGTGATCGCCGAGGTGATGCGCCACGCCGTCGCCGAGGAGATGTACGTCTACCCCGCCGTGGAGAAGCACGTGCCCAACGGCGCCGAGGAGGTGGAGCACGACAAGCGCGAGCACGACGAGATCGTGCAGGTGATGAAGAAGCTGGAGGACGCCGACGCCTCCGGGCCGGCGTTCCTGGATCTGGTCGGGGAGCTGGAGGCCCAGCTGCGCCACCACATCGACGACGAGGAGTCCGACCAGTTCCCCAAGCTGCGGGCCGGCATCCCCGCCGGCACGCTCGTGGAGCTCGGCGAGAAGGTGCAGACCGCGAAGAAGCTCGCACCGACCCGGCCGCACCCGCACGCACCGCACTCGGAGCTGTTCCACAAGACGATCGGACCGGGCGTGGGGATGGTCGGCCGGCTCCGGGACAAGCTCTCGGGGCGGCACACGGGCTGATCCGGCGGGCGGGCACCGGTGCGGTGCCCGCCCGCACCCCCTGTCCCGGACAAATCCGGGTTCCTACACTGGGGGAGGACATGTCCGCCGAGCAGACGGGAACCGGCCATGGCGGTGCGGCGCACGAGGGTCGCCACGTGCGACCCGGGGCAGGCCGAGTCCGCGCTCCGCGAGTTCTTCCCCGACCTGTCCCTGTGCGGCCCCGCGGACCGGTCCGTCGAGCTGCGCCTCGACGCCGTGACGGCGCCCCTGATCATCTGCGGCCGCTCGGTGGTCACCGCGGCCGCGGTCTCCACCGTCGACACGACCGGGCAGCTGGCGGTCGGCCCCGCCCCGGGGAGACCGCATGAGCCCGGTGTTCCACCGCGAGGCCACGGCGACCGAGCCGGATGCCGTGACCGCCCTCTTCCACGAGATCGGGGTGCGGTTCTCCTTCGACCCGACCGTCCCGGGCTTCTCGTACCGTCAGCGCCAGGACGGCGACGGGCAGCTCACCGTCGTCGGGCTGGACCTGGGCGGGCCGTTCTCCTCCTGGGGCGACACGGACGTCTTCGGGGTCGCCGACGTGCGCGCGGCGTCCCGCTACGACTGGCGCACGAGCCACGAGAGCGGCAGCGGACTGGGCCGGCCGGTGCTCTTCCGTCCCGGCCACCCCGCGCTGATCGTGGGCGGCGCGCTGGAGGTCACCAACGTCAACCTCGCCCCCGCGCTGCTGCAGTCGGTCGCGGAGACGGTCTACGGCACGGAGGGCCTGTCCGTGGCGTTCGCCTCCGCCGCGCCGGTGAGCCCTCGGCTGGGCCGGTACTGGACGGGCCTGGCCGGGCTCGCGCGGGACACCGTGGCCTCGGAGGCCTTCGCCGCGGAGCTGGTGCGGGCGGACCTGACCCGGCACCTGGCCGTGGCGATGCTCGAGTGCTTCCCGCTGCTGGGCGACCCGGTGGAGCGGACCCTGTCGACGACCGCCCAGGCCCGCCGGTACCGCATCGCGGTGCAGTTCCTCGACGACCACGCCTCGCTGCCGGTCAGCATCGACGACGCCGCCCGCGCCGCGGACACGACCACCCGCGCCCTGGTGCGGGCCTTCCGCGCGAACCACCCGCTGGGCCTGACGCCCACGCAGTACCTGCGGCGCACCCGGCTGGCGGCCGCCCACACCGACCTGCTCCGCGCCGACCCGACCACCGGCGCCACCGTGCGGGAGATCGCCCTCCGCTGGGGCTTCGCCCACCCCGGCCGCTTCGCCGCGGCCTACCGCGCCGTCTACGGCGTTCCGCCGCGGCGCACGCTCGACAGCTGACGCCGGCAGGGACACGGTCCCGCCCCGCACCCACGGGGCGGCGGCCGCCGCCGGGGATGTCAGGATGGTGTCCTGATGAACACCGTGGAGAACGAGTTCCTGCTGACCGCCGTCGGCCTGGCCGGGCCCGCCCCGCAGGGCGGGGCCACCTCCTGGGCCGCCGGCGTCCTGCGCCAGGGCATCATGGCCGGCCGGCTCCCGCCGGGCACCCGGCTCTCCGAGGCCCGGGTCAGCGAGGTGCTCGGGATCTCCCGCAACACCCTGCGCGAGGTGTTCACGGTGCTGGGCAACGAGAACCTGCTGCAGCGGATCCCCAACCGCGGCGTCTCGGTGGCCCGGCCGGGCGCGGACGACGTGCGCGAGATCTACCGGGTGCGGCTCGCGCTGGAGACCTCGGCGCTGCGCTGGACGGCCCCCGGGCCGCAGCCCGGCCTGCACGCCGCCGTCACGGCGGGCCGCGCCGCGCACCGGCGGGGAGACGTCGGCGGCATGGCCGACGCGAACCAGCGCTTCCACCGCACCGTGGTGGAACTGGCCGGCTCGGTGCGGCAGAACGAGCTGATGTCCCGGATCCTGGCGGAGATGCGGCTCGTCTTCTTCTCCATGCGCCAGGACCCGTCCTTCCACGCCCCCTACATCGAGCGCAACGCCCGGATCCTGGAGCTCTTCGAGCAGGGCTCCCGGGAGGAGGCCTCCGTGCAGATGCACCGGTACCTGGAGGACTCCCGGCAGCAGCTGCTCACCGTCCTGGAGGGCCCCGGGGCGCCCTGACCGGCCCCTCAGGGCACCTGGTAGCGCCAGTTGGGCACGTCGGTGACCAGCATGTGGCCGGGAGCGTGCCCGATCGCGACCGGCACCCCGGACTCGAGCACCGCCGCCTGCGGCGTCACCCCGCAGGCCCAGAACACCGGCAGGTGACCCGCCGGGATCTGCACGGCGTCCCCGTAGTCGGGGGCCGAGAGGTCGCGGATCCCCAGCTCCCCCGGGGCGCCCACGTGCACGGGCGCCCCGTGCACGGCGGGGTAGCGGGAGGTGATGCGCACGGCGTCGGCCACCCGGTCCGCCGGGATCGGCCGCATGGAGACCACCAGCGGGCCGGAGAGCCGGCCGGCGGGCTCGCACGGGAGGTTCGTGCGGTACATCGGGACGTTGACGCCCTGGTCGATGTGGGCCATAGGGATCCCCGCCTCCTGCAGGGCCGCCTCGAAGGTGAAGCTGCAGCCGAGGGCGAAGGTCACGAGGTCGTCCTGCCACACGTCGAGGACGTCCTCCCGCGTGCCCGCCGCCTCGCCCTCCCGGTAGAGGCTGTAGAGCGGGAGGTCGGTGCGGACGTCCCCGTCCCCGAGCACGGGGCCGGTGACCTCACCGGCGTCGAGCACCGCGAGGACCGGGCAGGGCTTGGGGTTGCGCTGGGCGAAGAGCAGGAGCTCGAAGGCCCAGTCCCGGGGCACGACCACGAGGTTCGCCTGGGCGAAGCCGTCGCACCACCCGGCCGTCGGGGTGACCAGTCCGCCGCGGAACAGCTCGCGGGCACGCACGGGGAGCAGGGCGGAGCGCTGCGCGGGCCCGGCCGGGGCGCTCATGACCACAGCGCGGCGATGCCGCTGAGGGACTGGTATCCCAGGTAGATGGTGAGCAGCCAGATCACGGTGCCCAGCAGCGCCAGCCACTTCGGGTACGCGTAGCCGCCCAGCAGGTCCTGCCGGCGCCAGGCCACCCACAGCAGCACGGCGAAGCCCAGCGGGAGGATCAGCCCGTTGACCGCGCCGGCCACGATGAGCAGCGTGGACGGGGCCTGGCCCAGCAGCGCGAACACCGTGGCGGAGACGACGATGAACGCGATCGTCAGGAGGTTGCGGGTGCGCGGCCTCGTGCGGGTGGTCGTGAGGAAGGACACCGAGGTGTAGGCGGCGCCGATGACCGAGGAGATGGAGGCGGCCCACAGGATGATGCCGAACAGGCGCAGCCCCACCTCACCGGCCGCCGACTGGAAGGCCTGGGCGGCCAGGTTCTCCCCCGTGAGCTGCGCGCCGCCGGCGACCACGCCCAGGATCGCCAGGAACAGCAGGAAGCGCATCACGCCGGTGAGCACGATGCTCACCACGGAGCTGCGGGAGATCTGCTTGACGCTGTCCACGCCGGTGATCCCGGCGTCCACGATCCGGTGGGCGCCCGCGTAGGTGATGTAGCCGCCCACCGTGCCGCCGATCAGGGTGGTGATGACCAGGAAGCTCACGTCCTCGGGCAGCACCACGTTGCGCAGGGCCTCCCCCACCGGGGGCCGGGAGACGAGCGCGACGTAGCCGGTCACGAGGATCATCACCACGCCGAGGACCACCACGATGCGGTCCAGGGCCACGCCGGCGCGCTTGCTGACGAACACGCCCACCGCGAACACGGCCGTGATGATGCCGCCCCAGGTGGCGTCCAGGCCGAGCATCGCGTTGAGGCCGAGGCCGCCGCCGGCGGTGTTGCCGATGTTGAACACGAGGCCTCCGGTCGCCACCAGCGCGGCGATGAGCCAGCCCAGGCCGGGGAGCACGCGGTTGCCCAGTTCGTGGGCCTTGAGCCCGGAGACGCCGATGATCCGCCACACGTTCAGCTGCACGGCGATGTCGACGACGATGGAGATGACGATGGCGAACGCGAAGGCGGCGCCGAGCTGGACGGTGAAGTTGGCGGTCTGTGTGATGAAGCCGGGCCCGATGGCGCTCGTGGCCATCAGGAACAGGGCGCCCAGCAGCGCGGAGCGGTTCACGGCCCGCATGGCCGCGGGGCCGGTGACGGGCCCGCGGCCCTCGGGCGCGGACGGGGCGGGGGCGGAGCTGGACATGCGTCCTCCTCGGGACGGGTGCGACCTGCGCCCGGACGCGGCGCCGACCACCCGGGATGTGGCCGCGGTCACTGTCCCGCCAGTGTAATGATTGTTGAACAATCTTGCCAGGGGTGGTCACGGCCGACATCTGGACAGCCCGGCGCCCGGAGGACAGGGTGGCCCTCAGGGGCGCCCGCCCCGGGACGTCGGAAGGACCGCATGGAGCGCACCGGGAAGAACACCGGACAAGGCACCGGACAAGGCACCGGGAAAGGCACCGGGCAGAGCACGGGGACGGGCAGCGGGATCCGCCGTCGGACGGGCCCCGGGACAGGCCGGGCGACCGCTCCGGCCTGCGGCGCGGGCCGTGGCGCGGGCCGCGACCCGGCCGCAGGGCCGCGCGGACGCCGCCGGTGACCGGCCCGGACGGCGGCCCCGGCGGGACCGTGGAGGTCCTGCTCCCGCCGCCCACGTCCGCGCGGTTCCTCCGCGACTTCCTGGCGTCCCAGGCCGTACCGGGCTGCGACGACCTCGCCGGAGGCGCCCACCGGCGGCCCGTCGTCGTGGACGGGGTGGCGCGCACCGTCACCGTGGGCTGGGACCGGCTCACGCCCGCCGGTCTGCCGGTGCGGGTGGGCCCCGGGGCGGAGGACGCCCTGGAACCGGTGCTGCGTCGGGTGCGCCGCTGGCTGGGCGACGGGACGGAGTCCCCCGCCGCGGACCGCGCCCTGGCGTCCGACGCCGCGCTGGCGCCCGCCGTGCGCGCCTGGCCGCTGATCCGGCTGCCCGGTTCCCCGGACGGCTTCGAGACCGCGGTCCTGACCGTGCTCGGGCAGCAGGTCTCCCTCGCCGCGGCGCGCACCTTCGCTGGACGCCTGCTCCGCCACTACGGCTCCCCCGCGGCGGACGGCCTCACCGCCTTCCCGTCGGCCCGGCGGATCGCCGCCGCGGACCCGTCCCGGCTGCGGCAGGACCTGGGGGTCACGACCCGCCGGGCGGCGACGATCCACGCGCTCGCCGCGGCGGTCTGCGACGGCCTCGACCTGGAGCCCCCGGCCGCGGCGGGCGGAGCCGGCGCCGCGCGGGACGCCGCCCGGTGGCACCGGCACCTGCTCGCCCTGCCCGGCATCGGCCCGTGGACGGCGGGATCGGTCGCCCTGCGGGTCCTGGGCGAGCCCGACGTCTTCCTCCCGCAGGACCTCGTCCTGCGCCGCGCCCTCGGGGTGGCCGGGACCGCCGCCGCGGCGGAGAGGTCCGCCGGGTGGAGCCCCTGGCGCAGCTACGCCGTGATGCTGCTGTGGGCCCGCGCGGCGTTCCCGGACTCGGCCGCTCCGCCGCTCCCCGCCGCCGGGCCCGGATGAGTCCGGCGGCGCGGCGGCCCCGCAGGACGCACCACCAGGTCGCGGGTCTCGGCGAAGTGGCAGGCCGAGGGGTGCCCCTGACCCCGGTCGACGAGCGGCGGCGCCT
>NZ_LDNX01000075.1:0-322 GCF_001027955.1 Kocuria sp. SM24M-10
GGCCACGACTGGTACAACGACGCCGACGACGACCACGAGAAGGACGACGACGAGAAGTACGACCACGAGTACAACTGGAAGCACGACGGCCACGGCTGGTACAACGACGCCGACGACGACGACGAGAAGAAGGACGACGAGGAGGACGAGAAGTACGTCCACGAGTACGACTGAAAGCACGACGGCCACGACTGGTACAACGACGCCGACGACGACCACGAGAAGGACGACGACGAGAAGTACGACCACGAGCACAACTGGAAGCACGACGGCCACGGCTGGTACAACGACGCCGACGACGACGACGAGAAGAAGGACTACG
>NZ_LDNX01000076.1:0-1959 GCF_001027955.1 Kocuria sp. SM24M-10
TGCCCGCACTGCGGGGAACACCGCATGCTCTCGGGTCGTTGGGTTGCGGTGAGCACTTTGATGAGCCGGTGCAGGCGGAGGTCATCGCCAGGGGCGAGCACGCTGATGAGGTCGTCCGTGAGCGCGCAACGGATGCAGAGCCCCGCCCGGAACCTCTCGGCCTCGCGGTGACAGCGGGTGCAGGTCAGGGCGGTGGTGATGCCGGCGCAGTCACGGCAGAGGGGCTCTCGTTCGGCGGAGCGACCCGGGAGCATGCGGTGTTCCCCGCAGTGCGGGCAGGTGCCGTAGGTGTGGGTGGCTTCGGTGAAGCAGGCCCCGCAGATGGCTCCGTCGGGCCAGTGCACGCGGATCTTGGCGACCTGCTGGTGGCAACGGTCGCAGGCGTGGGGCCCGGCCGAGCGGGGTCGGCCGCGTTTGTTCGGGGCGGGGAGGTCGGTGAGCGTGGGCGGCCGGGCGGATCCGTTGCCGTCGGTGGCCGGGCGCCAGGGGTCAGTCATTGTCGTCGTCGATGATCCGGGCGCGCACGGGGCGGTAGTGGCGAAGGTCGGGGAGGTCTTCACCGGCGGCCGCGCGGTGTTGCCGGGCGGTCTTGGCGTCGGTGGCCGTGTAGGTGATCGCGGGCGCCGATGGCTTCCAGCAGGGTCCTGGCCCGGGTGCCTGGGCGCATGTAGGTGTAGACGCTCTCGGGTCGTTGGGTTGCGGTGAGCACTTTGATGAGCCGGTGCAGGCGGAGGTCATCGCCAGGGGCGAGCACGCTGATGAGGTCGTCCGTGAGCGCGCAACGGATGCAGAGCCCCGCCCGGAACCTCTCGGCCTCGCGGTGACAGCGGGTGCAGGTCAGGGCGGTGGTGATGCCGGCGCAGTCACGGCAGAGGGGCTCTCGTTCGGCGGAGCGACCCGGGAGCATGCGGTGTTCCCCGCAGTGCGGGCAGGTGCCGTAGGTGTGGGTGGCTTCGGTGAAGCAGGCCCCGCAGATGGCTCCGTCGGGCCAGTGCACGCGGATCTTGGCGACCTGCTGGTGGCAACGGTCGCAGGCGTGGGGCCCGGCCGAGCGGGGTCGGCCGCGTTTGTTCGGGGCGGGGAGGTCGGTGAGCGTGGGCGGCCGGGCGGATCCGTTGCCGTCGGTGGCCGGGCGCCAGGGGTCAGTCATTGTCGTCGTCGATGATCCGGGCGCGCACGGGGCGGTAGTGGCGAAGGTCGGGGAGGTCTTCACCGGCGGCCGCGCGGTGTTGCCGGGCGGTCTTGGCGTCGGTGGCCGTGTAGGTGATCAGGTCGTTGGGCGTGACCTCGAGGGCGTCGCAGAGGGCGACGAGGACCTTGAAGGAGATCCGCTCCGGCTGCTGGGTCACGATGCGCCACACGGCGTTGGCGGTGAGGGTGATGCCACGTTCGTGCAACAGCTCGGCGAGGTCCTTGGCGGTGTGCACGCCGCGGCGTGCCATGATCTCGCGGACCCGCCAGGTGTAGGTGATCTCGCGTGTGCTCATGGGGCTCTCCTGGGTGCGGGCAGCCCGAGGGCTGCCTGGATGGTGCGGTCGTGGGCCCGTTCCAGGGCCAGTCGCTGGTAGTCGGGGGACGGCAGGGAGTAGATCGAGGTCGTCGCGGCGTGCTCGTGACCGAGCTGGAGTTGAACGAAGGTGACGTCGAAGCCCGCCCCGGTGATCAACTGTGTCGCGTAGGAACGCCGGAAGGAGTGCAGATCGAGCCCGGGCGGGAAACCGAGCTCATCGATGAAGGCACGCAGCCGCCCGAGCAGATGCGATTCGCCCACGATCGCCCCGGTGCTGGTGGGGAAGAGATCACTCACCGGGTGCCCGTAGCGGGGCAGCCCGTTGCGGATCCAGTCCTGGATCATCTCCGCGGACCAAGGCCAGACGGTCAGCACGGAGCGGACCTTCTTCGCCGAGCCGCGGTGGGACTTTCCCCAGCGCACGCGCAGCACGCCGTGGCCGCCGAGAT
>NZ_LDNX01000077.1:0-16897 GCF_001027955.1 Kocuria sp. SM24M-10
ACGGTCAAGACGGTCGACAAGAAGGACGTCAAGGTCCTCTTCAAGCAGGACGAGGACGGGGAGCGCAAGAACGGCGAGGTCGACGTCGTCGTGAAGTACCGCCACCACGGCGAGTGGAAGTCCAAGGAGTACGACGACGTCGAGCTCAAGAAGGCCGCCTCCATCGCCAAGGAGAAGGCCGACGGGGGCGACTGGCACAAGTACCACCGCGACGCCAAGTACACCGACAAGACCGACAAGACGGTCAAGACGGTCGACAAGAAGTGGGTCAAGGTCCTCTTCGAGCAGGACGAGGACTAGGACCCCCGCTCCCGCAGCTGAGCCAGTGATGTGACCACCGAGGGTGCCCGTCCGGCGGACGGGCACCCTCGGCCGTGCCGCCGCAGTCCCAGGGGTCGGCCCAGCACGTCCACGAGGCAACGGCGCGGCCCTCCGGGGCCCGCTCCCGAGCCGGCGGTGGTCCCGCCGCTCACCCGGGCCGGGCTGCGGCCGTGCCGCTCACGTGGGCCGGGCTGCGGCCGTGCCGCTCACCGGTCCCCGGGCGAGGGCCGCGGCACGGTGAAGTCCACGAGTCGCGCGGCGGCGCCGTCCAGCTCCGCCCAGGAGCCGGGGACCTCGAGGACCGCGAGCCCGGACGTGGGACAGCCGTCGGCGAGGGCCATCACGGCGTCGTAGTCGGAGTCCGGGGTGGCCAGACGCAGGGCGGCGTCCCGCAGGCCGGGCAGGTGGCCGATGAGCAGGAGGGACTCCACGGTGTCCGGCACGTGGTTGACGGCCGCGATGATCCGGGCGTCCGGCGCTGCGTAGAGCGACTCGTCGAGCCGGGCGGTCGGGGCGAGGTCGCCCAGGACGCTGCACACCCAGGTGCAGGTCTGCCGGGCGCGCAGCGCGCTGGAGCACAGGATCATGTCCGGGACGTGGCCCTGCGCCAGCAGCCAGTGGCCGGCCGCGGCGGCGTCCTGCGCCCCGCTCCGGTGGAGCGGGCGGTCGTGGTCGGTCACACCCCACGGGTGCTCCGCCTCCGCGTGGCGCATGAGGACGAGCTTCTTGCGGTCGTGGCGGGTCATCGGTTCATGATGCCACGTGCCCGACCGGCATGGGGCGGCCCCGGCACCCCCGCACCGCGGGGAGGAACCGGGGCCTGCACGGACCGGACGGGAATCAGATGGAGTACTCGGGGGCCGCCCACACGACGACCTCGGGGTGCTCGTAGAAGCGGTAGCCCTGACCGCGGACGGTGCGCACGGTGTTGGCGAGCCGGCCGAGCTTGGAGCGCAGGCGCCGGATGTGCACGTCGATGGTGCGCTCGTTGGGCACCTCCTCCGAGTCCCGCCACAGGCTGTGCAGCAGCTCGTGGCGGCCCACGGTGCGGCTGCCGTTCTCCACGAGGTAGTTCAGCAGCTCGAACTCCTTGAAGGTGAGGTTGAGCAGTCCGCCGTCGAGGAAGACCTCGCGCCGGGAGAGGTCGATGAGCACCCCGGTGGACTGGTTGGTCTTGGTCTCGGGCGCCGGCGCCGGCGCCGCGGGAGCGGTCGGGCGCACGGTCCCGGAGGTCGGGTCGCCGAGGGCGTTGCGGACGACCTCCAGGTCGCTGCCGGTGGTGTTCGCCGGGGCCAGGGCCACGGCGGCGTAGGAGTCGGCCTCCGGGACCAGCTGCTGGGCGTAGGCCCGGATGCTCTGGACCATCTTGACCAGCGAGGTGCCGTTCGCCGCGGCGGTCTCCTCGTTGAGGCCCACGTAGATCACGAAGCCGCGGGCCTCGTTCTCCTGGACCTGCGGCCGCGGCGCCGCCTCGCGCTCCAGACGAGTGGGCAGCGGCTGCTCCCCCGGCGCGGCCGGCATGGCCCCCAGCGTGCTCCGGAGGCTGCGGTAGTCGGCGGGCGCGCCCGGCACCTGCCCGGGAGCCGCGGCCGGACGGCGGGCACCGCGGGCCTCACTCGTGCGGGTGCGCTGAGAAATGTGCACGTATCCCGGTGTACCTGGCATCTGGTGCCCCTCGTCTCTGCGTCGTGCGATGGACGTCTCCCGTCCACCCGGGCCGCTCCGCCCCTCGGACCGACCCCACCACTTCCAGCTCCCGGATCACCGGCTTCGGACTTCTCGGAGACCGTCCCCGCGAAGCTGACAGATCCCTGACAGTGGCGTTGATCTCATGGTCCATCAGGCCCCGGGAACTCGCAAGTAATAATCCTGACACTTTCTCAGGATGTGAGACACGCAGGACAGCAGTCCGGGCCGCCCACCAAAATGAACGCTCTTCACCTTCCCTCCGGCCCCGCTGCAGGGGACGAAACCGCGGAAAGCCAGCACTACGGGCGGTCGGCACCCTGTCACACAGGTCACAGGCATAACCTGCCGCCATTGTCAAGACGCCGAATGCGTTCACCAGTCCATCTCAGTATCCGGACACACGCGTCCGGTGACGGCAGAGGCCCGTCGATCGGGTCGACGGGCCTCTGTGGCGGCGGATCCGCGGGATCTCCGGGTCGGGGGTCAGTCCACCACGCCGTAGAGGCGGTCACCGGCGTCGCCGAGCCCCGGGACGATGTACGCATTCTCGTCGAGCCGTTCGTCCCTCGCGGCCAGGACGATGTTCACCTCCGAGTCCCCCAGCTCCTCCTCCAGGGCGGCCAGCCCTTCGGGCGCCGCGAGCAGGCAGACGCACGTGATCTGCTCGGCGCCGCGGCGGTAGAGGAACTTGATCGCCTCGCGCAGCGTGCCGCCCGTGGCCAGCATCGGGTCCAGGACGAAGACCTGGCGCCCGGTGAGGTCGTCGGGCAGTCGCTCGGCGTAGGTGATGATGTCGAGGGTGTCCTCGTTGCGGGCCATTCCCAGGAAGCCCACCTCCGCCGTGGGGACCAGGCGGGTCATGCCCTCGAGCATGCCCAGGCCCGCACGCAGGATCGGCACGACGAGCGGCCGCGGCTTGGACAGCCCGGTGCCGGTGGTCCGGGTGACCGGCGTGTCGATCTCCACCGGTTCCACGCGGACGCCCCGGGTGGCCTCGTACGCGAGCAGCGTCACGAGCTCCTCGACGAGCAGTCGGAACACCGGGGAGGTGGTGTTCTTGTCCCGGAGGACGGTCAGTTTGTGCGCCACCAGAGGGTGGTCGAGAACGGTCACTCGCATGCACCAAAATTACCACCGGGGTCCCGCGGCCCCCGCCGGGCCCCGTCCGGAGCAGCGCCGGGCGAGGACCAGCACAGGATCAGGAGAGGACCAGGATGGCACTGCCCCCGCGCACCCGGGACGAGGCCCGCGCCGAGGAGTGGATGCGGCTGGCCCTCGCGGAGGCCCGCGCCGCCCTCGAGACCCAGGACGTGCCGATCGGCGCCGTCGTCGTCGCCCCGGACGGGACGGTGCTCGGCCGCGGGCGCAACCGCCGGGAGGCCGACGGCGACCCCACCGCCCATGCCGAGGTCCTGGCCCTGCGGGAGGCGGCACGCGCCCGGGGCGCCTGGCGGCTCGACGGCTGCACCCTCGTGGTGACCCTCGAGCCGTGCGCGATGTGCGCCGGGGCGATCGTCCTGGCCCGCGTGCCCCGCGTGGTGCTCGGCGCGTGGGACGACAAGGCCGGGGCCGCGGGCTCCGTGCTCGACGTGCTCCGGGAGCGCCGGCTCAACCACTGGGTGGAGGTCACCGGGGGCGTCCTGCAGGAGGAGTGCTCGCGGTTGCTCCTCGACTTCTTCGCCGGGCACCGGCGCGCCGGGCGCGAGGACGCCGGACCGGCGGCTTTTGGCGCTTGAGCGTGCCAGCCGGTACAGTACTGCGAGCTGGTGACGTGTCCGAGCGGCCGAAGGTGCATCACTCGAAATGATGTTTGGTGTAAAAGCCAACGAGGGTTCAAATCCCTCCGTCACCGCCAGTCGAGAAGGGCGTTACTCCCCCGGTATTCCGCGGAAGTAACGCCCTTTCTCATGCCTGGGCCGCGTCGTCTGCCCACATCCTGCCCACACTCGACCGTGAAACGGCCTGATCTAGCGCGTCCGCCACGGCGTCCAGATCCCTGTCGAACAGGTCCGCGTAGACGTCGAGCGTCATGGCCGCCGAGGAGTGGCCGAGCATCCGCTGGACCGCCTTCACGTTCGCCCCGGCCGAGACGGCGAAGCTCGCCGCTGTGTGCCGCAGATCGTGCGGCGTGATCCGCGGGGCGCCCGCAGCGTCCAGCGCTGAAGCGAACCACGAGTAGTTGTCCGCGTGGACGCGAGCGGTCCGCAGGTGCCCGCCCTCCGGGCCAGGGAACACGAGGTCCGCCGGCGCTTTTCCCTCGAGCTGCCCGGCCAGCCTCTCCCCCAGGAACCGCGGGAACGGGACCGTCCGCGCCCGGTGACCCTTGGGCGTGCCCACGTGGATGCGTCCGCCGACTTCCACGGCGTTCTCGTGGACCGTGAGCCGGCGGCGCTGAAGGTCCACGTCCTTCACTCTCAGCGCCACGGCCTCGCCCCACCGGAGGCCGCAGTAGGCGAGGACGAGCACGAGGACCGGGTACTTCGCGGCGTCCGCGACGGCGTGGACCTGCTCGTGGGACAGGTAGACGTGCTGCTTCCGTGTCTTCCGCGGGAGCGTGTCCACGGTCCGTGCCGGATTGGCGAGGAGGCGCCGGTCCTTCACGGCGGCGTCCAGGATGCCGGCGAGGACCCCGTAGGCGCGGAGGACCGTGGTCGCGGACTTCGGCTTCACGGGCGGATCCGCAGCCTCGTCGCCGGTGGATAGGGCCGTGATCCACGCCTGAACGTCGGACGGGCGAACCTCGCCCACGGGGACGGCTGCCCACCGGGGCGCGACGTGGACCCGCCATGCGGCGTCCAGGGGCCGGAAGCTGGACGGCTTCAGGCTCCGCTTGCCGTCCAGCCAGGGGCCGGCCAGTTCTCCCACAGTGGCGCGGGCGTCCGCCGGGTCGATCCATTCCCCGCGGTCCTTGGACACTTCGACGGTCCGGGCGAACCGTTCCGCGTCCCGCTTCGTGGTGAAGCCGCGCCTGTCCGTCTGTCGGCGGTCCGGGGTCCGGTAGCGGACCCGGTAGCGCCTTCCGGCCTTCGTCGCGTAGCTCTCAATGGTCGCCACTGCTCTACTGATCCCACCGCTCGAGCACCTGCAAGGGCGTCCACAGGGCGCTGTCCACGAACGCGCGGTCCAGCGGATGCAAGCTCTCCAGCGTGTCCGGCGGGAGGGCCTGGAGGGCTGTCCGCGCCCGCTCCAGTTCGTGCGCCTTCGCCACGAGTTCGCCCTGAAGGTCCCTGATCCGGTCCCCGATCTGGAGCGCTCGCTCGACGTCCCCACCCTCCCCGCCCTGACCGAGCAACGCCGACAGGGGCACGCCGAGAACAGAGGCCAGCGTGAGGGCCTCGTCCAGACGGACGGCGCGCTCCGCGTTTTCCGTGCGCTTCACAGCCACTTGCGAGTACTTGTCCCAGCCGCGTTCCACCATGCGGCGCGCTAGCTCTGACTGGTTCCAGCCGTGGGCTTCTCGCAGCTCGCGCACTTTTACGCCGAAGGCCGCGTTGGGGTCCCGCTCGCTTGATTCATCTTCCATGTCGAACAGTATTCATCACAACAGTTGACAACACCACCCCGCCGGTGGATCATCATTCATGTTGGTTCCATATCGACATACACGATGGAGAAGCTGCCATGAACGCCCCGACTGACAAGCTACTGACCCCCGCCGAGCTGGCCGACTATCTCGGCACCACGACCGGCAACCTCGCGCAGTTCCGCTACCGCGGGACCGGTCCCGCCTTCGTGAAGGTGGGGCGCCGTGTCCTCTACCGCGAGTCCGACGTGACGGCGTGGATCGCGGCCAACGTCCGCACCATGACCGGGACCGCAGCGTGAACGCCGCCGACGACCGGCGCCGCGACCTCCTCGCCGCGATCGCCCGCGCCCACCGCTACGGGCAGACCGCGTTCGTCCTGCTCTACGAGGCGCAGCTCCGCGCCCTCGACGCGCCCACCACTCAGGGCGCCCCCGGACGTGCGGAAGGCCGGCGCCTCACCGAACGCCGGCCTTCCTGAACCACCCCGAACGACCGCCCCCACTCACAGGGAACAACCGTCAGCGACGCCGCCGCGCGCCGCACAAGAGAAAGAGAACCGTCCTCATGTACAACCAGGATACCGCGCCCGTCCCGCCTGTGGGGGCCGGGATCAGCGCCGCAGTGGACGAGCTGGCCCTCGCCGGCCTCGCCGCCCTCCCCGTTCAGCCGGGAACCAAGAGGCCCGCCGTCCAGTGGAAGAACCTCCAGGGGCGCCGCCCCACCGAGGAGCAGCTCGCCGCCTGGTTCGCCCCGGAGCGCCTCGCCGCCGGCGTAGGCGTAGGCGCGATCATGGGCACCGTCTCCGGCGGCGTGGAGCTGACCGAGATTGAGGGGCGGGCCGCCGGACAGCTCCCCGCGATCGCGGAAGCCATGCGCGCCGCCGGCCTCGCCCTCCTCTGGAAGCGCCTCCAGGCCGGCTGGCTCGAGATTTCGCCAAGCCGCGGCGTCCACTGGCTCTACCGGCTCGAGGTCCCCGTGGGCGAACCGCTCCCCGGGAACACGAAGATAGCTCGCCGTCCGGCCGGCGAGGACGACAAGGGTCGCCCGATCGTGGAAGTCCTCGCGGAGACGCGCGGGGAGGGCGGCTTCGTGGTCCTCGCGCCCACGGACGGCTCCCACCACTCCACCGGGCGCGCTTGGAGGCGACTCTCCGGCGGCCCCATCTTCCCCGCCGTGCTCACTGTGGAGGAGCGGGAAGCCTTCCACGCCGTCCTCCACGAGGTCCTGGACGAGATGCCGGAGCCGCCGGCGCGGAGTGCTCCGCGGACGGACACGGCCGGACGGACGGACGCCTACGGGGACGGGGAGTCGCCCGTGGAGCACTACAACCGCGTGACGGACTGGGAGACGATCCTGGTCCCGAACGGGTGGACGCACGCCTACACGAAGGGCAACGGGGAGAGGCATTGGTTCCGGCCCGGCAAGGACCGCGGCCAGATCAGCGCCACGACCGACCGGCCGAACGACGACGGCGCGTCCCGCCTCTACGTCTTCAGCACCTCCACGGACCTGGAGGCCGAGGTCCCGCTGACGAAGGCCTACGTGGCCGCGCACTACGCCGGGGAGAGCATGTCCGCGCTCGCCGGCCGCCTCCGCCGGGAAGGCTACGGGGACCCGCTCGAGGGGCGGCCGTCCGTCTTCACCGACGAGGAGCTGGGCGCGCTCGCCGGCCTCACCCGCGAGCACTCCACGCCCGCCACCCTGCACTCCCTCACCACGCTGAGCACCTTGGACCACGAGGAAGCCCAGGAAGCCGCGAGCGCCCCGGAGAGCGTCCAGGACGACGAGGAGGACCTCCTGGACCTGGACGGCATCCCGAGCGCCCAGGAGGGCACGGACGAGGGCGCGGAGGAGGAGCCGCCGGCCACCTGGGACGAGCTGGACCTCTCCGCCGTCCTGGACGGGACGTGGACCTCCCCGGAAGCGACCCTCATGGAGCGCGAGGACGGGGCGTGCCTCCTGTACCGCGGCATGGTCCACGCGTTCATCGGGGAATCCGAGTCCGGGAAGTCGCTCCTCCTCCAGGCCGAGGCCGCCCGAGTGCTCGCCGCCGGCGGAACCGTCCTCTACCTCGACTTCGAGTCCGACCAGGGCACCGTCGTCTCCCGGATGCTCGCCCTGGGCGCTCCCGCGGAGGCCCTCCGGGCGCGCCGACTGTCCTACCGGCGGCCCGAGGTGACACCCATCGTCAACGGTAAGGAAACGGCCGCGTGGCGCGCCCTCCTCGCCCGCCCCTTCGACCTCGCCGTGATTGACGGCGTAACGGAAGCCTTCGCCGTGTTCGGAGTCTCGTCCGTGGACAACGACGAGGTGACGGCCTGGGGCCGGAACGTCCCCCGGAAGATCGCCGCGAGGACCGGAGCAGCCGTCGCCGTGGTCGATCACGTCACGAAGGCCACAGAGGGCCGCGGCCGGTTCGCGATCGGAGCGCAAGCCAAGATGAGTTACCTCACCGGAGCGTCCTACACGGTGGAGGTGAAGTCCCCGCTGGGGGTCGACATGGTGGGCGTCCTGTCCCTCCGCGTAGGGAAGGACCGTCCCGGCCGGGTCCGTCCCGTCTCCGGCGCATACCGGGCCAGTGATCGCTCCCAGGAGGCCGCTCGCGCCGTGATCGACTCCACGGAGCCGGGGAAGACGTCTTACGTCCTCCAGGCGCCGGAGGGCCACCTAGGCGGGGCCGTAAACAGCGGCAACCACTCCAACGGCTGGAGGCCGACCGGGTACATGGAGCGCGTCTCACGGGCACTGGAGCTGGCGCCAGGGTATGAGCTGTCCAAGACGAAGATTCGTTCCCTCGTGTCCGGCGGGTCGAAGCACGTAGACGCCGCGATCCTCCACCTGGAGCAGGACGGCCACATTAGCCGGCATTCCAGCAACCAGCCTTACCGACTTTTGAAGCCCTACAGAGAGAACGGCGCGGAGCTGGTGGTGCCCGGGACCCTGACCCTGACTCCTGACTCCCCTAAAGGGGGGGAGTCAGGGAGTCAGGCCGGGTCTGTGAGGGAGTCAGGCATGAGTCAGACCCCTGACTCATGCGGGAGTCAGGGTGAGTCAGGGGAGTCAGGACCCTGACTCACCCTCCGAGTCAGGGTCCCAGCACCAAACCGGCCGAACCTCCGCGCCGACCACACCAACGAGAAGGAGAACTAGCCATGACACCGAGCAAGCCCGAAGCCCACCCGCTCCTCCGCGCCTACTTCGCGGACGTCCTGGGAGGCGACTGCTACGGCGCGCACTTCCTGGCCGTTTCATTCCACAAGGCACTCAGCAGTGAGGCCCGTGAATTCATGGACCGGCACCCCGAGGCCCGCGAACAGACACCCCCCTTCAAGCTCAAGAACGGAGAGAACCGATGAGCCGCCGATACCTGGAGCGCCGCCCCCGCAAGCTCCCCCGGCTAGACCCGGACCACTACAACGACCCCGAGGCCGCCCAGCGGGTCCGCTGGTACCAGGTCATGCGAGACGCCGACGACTACACGGAGCGCGTCGGGCAAGGCGTGGCCGGCGTGTGGGGGTTCATCCACACGGGGGAGTACGCCGAGGCGCGCGCCCTCATGGACCTAATGCTGGAGCTAGAGCGGGAGCTGTACGGCCCGTACCCCGAGGGAGGTGGCCGGCCGTGACCGCCCGCAAGCCCGGTGCCCACGACTCCACGCCCATCTGGAAGCGCGGCAACCAGCACGGCGCCGCCCGCCAGAACCTCGAGGCCGCCCTGGCCGCCGCCCAGGCCGCCGGCCTGATCGTCCCGTGCCGCGGCCCCGAGGCGCCCGCCTGGACCGCCGACGACACCGGGACGCTCGAGGTCGCCGCCCTCCTCTGTGAGGACTGCCCGGCGCTTCAGGAGTGCCGGAGCTACGCCGTCCAGGCCGGCGAGGACGGCGGAGCGTACGGCGGCCTCACGCCGGCCGGCATCAAGCGCGCCCGCCGGCGCGCACAAGAACAGCGGACCCGCACCGTGCGGGCCGCCTGAGAGACAGGAGCAAGACCATGAACCAGCACGACCACGCGAACACCGTCCGCGCCCTCGCCACCTGGCGAGCAATGCGGATCATCACCCGCGAGGCCTCCGGGAATTTCGACCTGTCCCGTCAGGCGCTCCGCGAGGCCATGCGGGACCGGGACCCGGACGCCTCCTCCGCGTTCATCGCCGCGCTGATCGACGTGGGCTCCCGCTTCTGCAAGCTCGCCGCCGAGGGGCACGGCGTGGACCTCCGCGGCCTGGACGCGGCCTTCGTCAGGGACGCCCACCAGGGCCTCCAGGCCGCCCTCGAGGCCGCCGGCCTGGACGCGGACCTCGCCGCGCTCCTGGGCGAGGACGACGACCGTCAACCGCGACCCCCCGCGGAGTAGGCTGTAAGCGTCGGGCCGGGGTAGCAAGCTCACAGTCCGCCCCGCCCGACACATTGCCGAAAGGTCCCGCCAGCCGCGGGCGCAAGGAACGCCGAGGAGTCACCGGGACCAAGGCGGACCAAGCGCCCCGGCGGCCAGGCCGGAAGGCACACAGACAGGGCACTCCGCCGCGAGTCCTCCGCCGCAAGGCGTCGAGGCCGCCGCCGAGACTCCGCAGGTCTGCGACCACACAGCAACAGCGCGCACGCGCGCATCCGCCGTGCGCCCACCTGATCGGAGAGAACCATCATGACTACCATCGACAAGCTCGTGGCCGAGGCGAAGACCCTCGTCCAGAAGCACCACGACGGGACCCTCACCGTCACCGAGGCCGAGCGGATGGAGGCTGTCAGCCGCGAACTGAAGGCCGCCCGCGACGCGAAGGCCGCCGCCGGTCCGACCGCCGAGGAGCGGAAGAAGGGCGACGAGCTGAACCGCTTCCTCGCCGGGACCGGCCGGAAGTCCGGCAACGAGGACGGCCGCGGCTACATCACCAAGGACGGGATCCGCGCCACCGCCCGGAACCTGGCCGAGAAGATGAAGGCCAACACGGACGCCTTCCAGGCGAAGGCGCTCGCCGTGGGCAACTACGACGGGTCCCTCACCGTGTCCAACACGGCGACCCTGGGCCAGCAGACCACGAGCCTGATGGAGGCCGTGCCCACCGTCGTCTTCCCCGACCGCTTCGTTAGCTACCTCCGCCAGACCTCCCGCGCCCTGAACGCGGCCGTGGTCGCCCCCGGCGCCGTGAAGCCCACGAGCACGATCGGCCTGGAGCGCGTGCAGGACGAGACGCGCGTGGTCGCCCACCTGTCCGAGCCGGTGGACGAGATGCTCCTGACGGACGTCCCCTCCGTCTCGGAGGTCCTGTCCAACGAACTCCTGTACGGCCTGTACCGGGCCGTGGAGGACCAGTTCCTCACCGGCGCGGGCGGCACGGCGGAGCTGGCCGGCGTCCTGAACGCGACCGGCGTCCAGGTCCTCGCGGAAGGCGGCCGGCCCATCGACCGGCTCCGCACCGCCCTGACCCGCCTCCAGGTCCAGGGGTACACGGCCGGCGTGATCGGCCTCCACCCGACCGACTGGGAAGCGATCGAGACGGCCACGACCACCGGCGGGGACTACGTGCTCGGCTCCTCCCCGGTGGACCTGGCGAACCGCACCCTGTGGGGCGTGCCCGTCGTCCTGACCGTGGGACTGGCGCCCAACACGGGCGTTGTCCTGGACCCGGCACAGGTGGCGCTCGCCCACACCCAGCCGCTCGAGGTGAAGGTGGGACAGCCTGGGGACCTGTTCGTCCGCAACCAGATGCAGTTCCGCGTGGAGGGTCGCTTCCAGACCATGCTCCGCCAGGCCGCCGCCGTGGTGAAGGTGACCCTGACCGATCCGGCCGCGTGATGATCCCGCGCCGGCTGTTGGCCGTCGTGTTCGCCGTCGTGGAGACGGTGGCACGGCTGGTCACCTGAGCGGCGTGGAGGCCGGTATCCGAGAGGGTGCCGGCCTCCGGTCGCATCCGGGGTCTACCGAGGGGTAGGGGGCCTCAGGATGTTGAAGCACGGTCCCCGGCTACGGGGGGCTCCGGTAGCATGCCGCGCGATCGGGGACATCGAGGCAACTTTTTTGTAGCAGGTACAAACCGCCGGAAGGGGCAGATCATGAGGCACAGGACGACGCGGGGCGCTGTGGAGGCCACGCTGAGGGAGCTGGCCCCGGGGCCGGAGGACGCCGCGGAGGTCCTCCTCGCCCGGGAGCTAGCGAAGCAGGTGGACGCGGCCAAGGCGGGAGGCGGGGACCCGGAGCGAGTGCTCCAGCAGGTGCGCCTGGCCGCCGGCCGCCTGGACAAGGTTCTCTCCGGCCTGAGGGTCCGCTCCGCGGAGCGGGCACGGGAGGCGGCCAGGGCCGAGGCCGCCGCGGAGGCGGAGGAGGCCCGTCGTCGTGCGGCGGAGCCTTCCGAGGCGTTCGAGGTCCTGGGCGAATTGCAGGACCGGGCGCGCCGTCGCCGCGGCGAGCAGGTGGCGGCCAACGACTCCCCGACCCGGGCGGCGGCGCGGAAGATGATGGAGGCGGACTTCGAGCGGATGGTGGCGGAGCGCCACTGACCGCCCCTCCGCGCCGTGCCCACATTTTGCCCACACTCGCCCACGAATCAGGCACATCCGGCGTGATGTGCAGTGATTGGAAACTGCGTCATTCCGCGGCGGACGGCTGGGACGCGGGGCGCTGAGGGGTTTCAAATCCCTCCGTCACCGCCAGTCGAGAAGGGCCCCACTCCTCCGGGAGCGGGGCCCTTCTGCGTGCCCGGCCGCCGTCCGCCGCCGCGGGGCCGCGCCTCGCGCCGCCGGCGGGCCGGCCGGCACCGGCTACCGTGGTGCCGGTCACAGCCCGCCGTCCGGCGGGCGGGAGAGGAGGAGGCGCAGCATGACGACGTCGGCACAGGCAGTAGGACACCTGGGAACGGACGGGGAAGAGTACCCGGACGCCTACTTCGTGCGGCTGGACGCCACCCGCTTCCGCTCCACCCTGCACGCGCAGGGCGCGTGGAACGAGGCGGAGCAGCACATGGGCGCCGCCTCCGGGCTGCTCGCCCACGCGGTGGAGGTCGACCACCCCCGCGCGGACCTGCTGCCCTCGCGGTTCTCCTTCGACATCCTCGGCTTCATCCCCGGCGGCGAGGTCGAGGTGACCACGCGCGTGGTCCGCCCGGGCCGCACGATCGAGCTGGTCGAGGCGACGATGAGCCAGGGCGGCCGCTCCTGCATCCGGCTCAGCGTGTGGCGGCTGGTCCGCGGCGGGACCGCCGCGGTCGCCGGGACGCACCAGGAGGCCCTGCCGCCCGTGACGAGCGCCGCGCCCACGACGATGACGGGGCGGTGGCCCGGCGGGTACATCGCCTCGCTGGAGGGCCGCACCGTGCGCGAGCACCGGCCCGGCCGGGCCGCCATGTGGCTGCGCGCGCCGCACGCCGTCGTCGCCGGGGAGGAGGCCTCCACCACGGCGCAGTTCCTCGCCGCGGTGGACGCCGCCAACGGCATCGCCGTGCGGGTCGGTCCGGACGAGCTGGCCTTCCCCAACGTGGACCTCGGCGTGCACCTGGTGCGGGAGCCCGTCTCGGCCTGGGTGGGCCTGGACACGCACGTCACCTTCGGCCCCACCGGGGTGGGCCTCACCGAGTCCGCGCTGCACGACGAGGCCGGCTACCTCGGCCAGGTCGCGCAGTCCCTGACCGTGCGTCCGCTGCCGGCCGCCGGCTGAGCCCGCTCCCGTCCGGGACGCCCGCCGCGCGACCGTACAATGGGCGGCGGGATTTCCGACGTCGAGACCAGGGGCCACCACGCCCCGAGGAGGCCATCGAAGTGAGCAGCATCAACATCACCGTGATCGACCGCGAGGGCAACCGCACCGAGGGCGTCGAGTGGAAGGACTTCGAGAGTCTCATGGAGGCCCTCACCCGCCACAAGTACCCGATCCTCGCCACCTGCGGCGGCAACGCGTCCTGCTCCACCTGCCACTCCTACCTGGACCAGGGCTCCTTCGCCAAGGCCAACGAGATCAACGACGAGGAGGAGGACCTCCTCGACATGCTCGACGACACCCGCCACGACACCTCCCGGCTCAGCTGCCAGGTCGAGTGGTCCGAGGACCTCGACGGCGCCGAGGTCACCATCGCCCCCGAGTGGTGACCCGCCCGTCCCCGCGGGGACGGCACCCCCGACTCTGACCAGCCCCCGGACGGACCGGCGTCGCCGGCGCGCAGGAAGTGGACCCATGACCGAGATCCGTGACGACCTCACGACGCGCGCCGCCTACGTCTCCGACGCGTCGATCTACCGCCGGCTGCCGGCGGCGGTGGCCGAGCCGCGCAGCGTGGAGGAGGTCCGCGAGCTGCTGGTGCTCGCGCACGAGCGCGGCTGGCCGGTGGTCTCGCGCGGGGGCGGGACGTCGGTGGCGGGCAACGCGATCGGCGAGGGCCTGGTCATCGACACCTCCCGGCACTTCAACCGGATCCTGTCGATCGACCCCGAGGCGATGACCGCCAGGATCCAGCCGGGCGTGATCTGCGACCAGCTGCGCGCGGCGGCCTCCGAGTTCGGCCTCACCTACGGGCCGGACCCCTCGACGCACTCGCGGGCCACGGTCGGCGGGATGGTCGCCAACAACGCCTGCGGCTCCCACTCCGTGGCCTGGGGCACGTCCGCGGACAACCTGGTCTCGCTGACGGTCATGCTCGCCGACGGCCGGGAGGTCGAGCTGCACCGGGGCGGGACCTCCGAACCGGGGATCGACCGGGCGCTGACCGGGATCCGGGACCGTCACCTGGCCATCCTGCGCACCGAGCTGGGCCAGTTCCCCCGGCAGGTCTCCGGGTACGGGCTGCACTACCTGCTCGGGGAGAAGGGCTTCGACACCGCCAAGGCCTTCGCCGGGACGGAGGGCACCTGCGGGATCATCACCGAGCTCACCGTCCGCCTGGTCCGCAAGCCGGCCCACACCGCGCTGGCCGTGCTGGGCTTCCAGGACGCGTTCGAGGCGGCGACGGCGGCCCCGAAGCTGCGGGTGCCCGGGGTGTACACGATCGAGGGCATGGGCTCCGACCTGCTCGACGCCCTGCGCACCCGCCCCGGCCAGGAGCGCGCCGGCGGCGAGCTGCCCCGCGGCGGCGGCTGGCTCTACTGCGAGGTGGGCGCCGACACCCTGGAGGAGGCCGAGGCCCGGGCGCGGGAGCTGCCGGGTCTGGTGCCCGAGAACGTCGTGGACTCCGTGACCGTCTCCGGTGCGGCCGAGGCCAAGGCGCTGTGGCGGATCCGCGAGGCCGGGGCGGGCATCGTGACCCGCCTGCCCGAGGGCGGGGAGGCCTGGCCGGGCTGGGAGGACTCCGCGGTCCCGCCGGCGCGGCTGGGCGAGTACCTGCGCGACCTCTACGACCTGCTGCACGAGCTCGACCTCACCGGCATCCCCTTCGGGCACTTCGGGGAGGGCTGCGTGCACATCCGCATCTCCTTCGACTTCGGCACCGAGGCCGGGATGGCGACCTACCGCACGTTCATCGAGCGCGCCGCGGCGCTGGTCCACCGCTACGGCGGCTCGGTCTCCGGGGAGCACGGCGACGGCCGCGCCCGCTCCGAGCTGCTCTCGACCATCTACTCCCCCGAGGCCCTGGCCGCGTTCGCGGAGTTCAAGCGCGTCTTCGACCCGGACGGGTTCTTCAACCCGGGCGTGCTCGTGGACCCCGAGCCCATCGACCAGGGCATCCGTCCCGGACCCGGGGCGCGGACGTTCGAGCTCACGCCGGTGCACGCGTTCTCCCGCGACGGCGGATCGTTCTCCAGTGCGGTGAACCGGTGCGTGGGCGTGGGCTCCTGCCGCTCGGACGTGGGCGCCATGTGCCCGTCCTTCCAGGCCACCCACGACGAGGTGCACTCGACCAGGGGCCGCGCCCGGTCCCTGGCCGAGATGCTGCGCGGGGAGTCGATCACGGACGGCTGGAAGTCGAAGGAGACCCTCGAGGCCCTGGACCTGTGCCTGTCCTGCAAGGCCTGTGCCACCGAGTGCCCGGTCAACGTGGACATGGCCACGTACAAGGCCGAGTTCCTGCACCACCACTACCGGCACGGCCTGCTCTCCTTCCTGGGCCGGGACCGGCGGCCCATGGCCCAGTTCACGATGGGCTGGATGCCGCTGCTGATGCGGATCGTGGAGAAGGTGCCCTTCTCCTTCCGGCTGATCAACCTGCTGGAGTCGAACCGGGCGGTCGAGGAGCTGACCAAGCGCCTGGGCGGGATCGAGCCGAAGCGGCGGATGATCTCCTTCGCCGACCAGCCCCTCACCCGGTGGTTCCGCGGCCGGTCCGCCGCCCGCCGCCCCGGCGACGACGCCGACGGCCGGCCCACCGTGGTGCTGTGGCCGGACACGTTCACGAACTTCGCCGCCGACGCCCCCGGCAAGGCCGCCGTGGAGGTGCTCGAGGCCATGGACTACCGGGTGCTGCTGCCCATGGACAACGTCTGCTGCGGGCTCACCTGGCACTCCACCGGGCAGCTGGACATGACGCAGAAGGTGCTGCGCGACACCCTCGACGTGATGGAGCCGCTGCTGGAGGCCGGGTACCCGATCATCGGCCTGGAGCCCTCCTGCACGGTGATGCTCCAGGACGAGATCACGGAGCTGCTTCCCGGCGACGCCCGGGCCCGGCGCGTCTCCGAGCTGACGACGACGATCGGCGCGTTCGCGGCCCGCCACCTGGCCGAGGGCGGACCGTGGCCCTTCCGGGAGCTGGCCACCGAGGCGGGTCCCGCCGAGGCCGTGTGCCAGGTGCACTGCCACCAGAACTCCATGCTGGGCTACGGGCCCGAGCTGGAGGTGCTGGCGAAGCTGGGCGTGGACACCGCCGTGGTCGGCGGCGGCTGCTGCGGCCTCGCCGGCAACTGGGGCTTCGAGCCCGGCCACTACGAGGTCTCGCAGACCCTCGGCGAGCGGGAGCTGTTCCCCGCGATCCGCGCCGCGGCCGACGGGACGATCGTGCTCGCCGACGGCTTCTCCTGCCGCACCCAGATCGCCCAGGGCACCGGCGCCGACGGCGTCCACCTGGCCGAGGTGATGCGGGCCGCGCTGCCCCCGGCGGAGGCCGGTGAGCGGTAGCCCCCGCCCCGGCCGCGACACCGGTCCCGGCGGCGGACGCGTCCGGCCGGGGTGTCGGTGGCCCTGCCTAGAATGAAGGCCCTGGGAGGGCCCCCTCCTCAAGGCGTGGCCCGCCACGACGTCCGCACGAGGAGGATATCCCCCCCATGTCTTCGCTCTCCCCCGCTGCCCGCCCCGTTCTGGGCGCCCTCGCCCTCGCCTCGGTCCTGGCGCTGACCGCCTGCGGCGCCGCGCAGCCGGAGCAGGCCGGCTCCGCCGCCGCCCCCACCACGAGCGGGAGCGCCGCGGCAGCCCCGGCCGCGTCCGGCGGCGTACCCGCGGACGGCGCCGACGC
>NZ_LDNX01000078.1:0-14433 GCF_001027955.1 Kocuria sp. SM24M-10
CGGCCTTCCCCAGCAGCCACTCATCCAGGCAGGAGTCCTCCATGACCGTCGTCGACAGCCTTCCCACCTCCGTGCAGCCGAACCCGGCCCCTGCGGCGGCCCCCGAAGGGCAGACGCTCCCCCAGTTCGTGCTGACGATCACGTGTCAGGACCAGGTGGGGATCGTCCACGCCGTCACCGAGTTCCTTCTCGCCCACGGGGCCAACATCAAGGAGCACCAGCAGTTCGACGACCCGGTGCACGGCCTCGTCCACCTGCGCACCGCCTTCACCGGTCCGCACGAGCTGCGCCTGGAGACGCTGGAGACGAACTTCGTGGCCACCGCCGACCGGTTCGGCATGCGCTACCGCCTCCACGACCAGACGCCGCCCCGGCTGCTCGTCATGGTGTCCAAAGGCGGCCACTGCCTCAACGACCTGATCTTCCGCTGGCGGGCCGGTGGCCTCGGAGGGGAGATCGCCCTGGTGGTCTCCAACCACGAGGACCTCCGTCCCATGGCCGAAGCGGCGGGCCTGCCGTACCTCCACATCCCCGTGTCCCCGGCCACCAAGCGGGAGGCGGAGCAGCGGCTGCTGGACCTGGTCGAGGAGCACGACATCGACCTCGTGGTGCTCGCGCGCTACATGCAGATCCTCTCGGACGACCTGTGCACGGCGCTGAAGGGGCGGGCCATCAACATCCACCACTCCTTCCTGCCCGGCTTCAAGGGGGCACGGCCCTACCACCAGGCCTACGAGCGCGGCGTGAAGCTGGTCGGCGCCACCGCCCACTACGTCACGGCCGACCTGGACGAGGGACCGATCATCGAGCAGGAGGTCATCCGGGTGGACCACACCCATGATCCACGGGCCCTGTCCACCGTGGGACAGGACGCCGAGGCGCTGGCCCTGTCCCGGGCGGTCCGCTGGCACTGCGAGCACCGCGTGCTCCTGGAGGGGTCCAGCACCGTCGTCTTCCGCTGAGCCCCGCGGTCCCTGCCGAAAGCCCCGGGCGTTGCCGCGCGGGCCGGTCCGGCACGGTGACCGCCCCACGACCCGGAGACGGCGCGTCGGCGCGGAGGGACCCTTCCGCCCCCAGCACCGCCTCCACCTGGTCTGCGGCCCCGATCCTGCTTCGCCACCGGGTTCGGGGCCGCAGCTCTCCGCCCGCCGGCGGCCTCACCGTCCGCCGGCGACGTCCGCCACCAACGCCCACCCCAGGAGACAGCACATGATCGGTTCGGAGACCCTCAACGACTATCTGGAGCGCCTGGCGTCCTGTGAGCCCACCCCCGGAGGTGGAGCGGCCGGTGCCCTGCACGCGGCCCAGGGCGCCGCCCTGATCGCCATGGTGGCGCGCTACACCACCGGGGCGCGGTACGCCCAGCACGAGGAGGAGTCCCTCCGGATCGCCGCCCGCGCCGACGACATCATCCCCGCGGCGCTGCAGCTGGCGGACGACGACGAGAAGGCCTTCGCGGCCGTGATCGCCGCCTACCGGCTGCCCTCGGCCTCGGACGAGGACCGTGCCGCCCGGAGCCGGGCCATCCAGGAGGCCACGGTCGCGGCGGCCGCCCCGCCGCGCGCGCTGATCGGCCTCGCGACGGAGGTCGTCGACCTGGGACGGCAGCTGGCCGAGTTCAGCAACCCCAACGTGATCAGCGACGTGGCCGCCGCCTCCGAGGCGGCCCGCGCCGCGATCGCCACGGCCCTGATCACGCTGGACATGAACATCAACGCGATCACGGACGAGCGGACCCGGACGGAGTTCCGGGACGAGCTCCACCATGCGCACAACGCCATCCTGGCGGCCCAGGTCGTGACGGACCGCGTGCGGGAGAAGGTGATGGCATGACCGCGCTCCAGCTGCTCGGGAAACCCGTCGCGCAACAGCTGCGGGCCGAGACCGAGACCAACGTCGCCGCCCTGCACCACCGCGGGGTGCTCCCCGGCCTCGCGGTCGTGGTGGCCACCGACAACGAGGCGACCCTGTGGTACGTGCGCTCCATCGCGCGGGCCGCGGACAAGGCGGGGGTGCGCTGCACGGTCGTCGACCTCGGCGCCGGAGCCGGAGCCGACGAGATCGCCTCGGCGCTCACGCTGCTGAGCGCCGACGAGGACGTCCACGGCATCATCCTGCAGACCCCCCTGCCGCCGGGAGTGGCCGCGGACGAGCTGGTGGCCCACATCAGCGCCGCCAAGGACGTCGACGGCGCCAATCCCCTCAGCCTGGGCCGCCTGACCGTGGGCCAGCAGGCCTTCGCCCCCGCTACGGCCCGGGCGGTGGTGGAGATCCTGGAGCACTACGAGATCCCCCTCGCCGGCCGGCACGTGTCGGTGGTGGGCCGCTCGGCGGTCGTCGGCAAGCCGCTGCTGCAGCTCCTGCTCCGGCGCGACGCCACCGTCACCGTCTGCCACTCCCGCTCCCGTCCCCTGGAGCGGTACACGGCGGAGGCGGAGATCGTGGTCGCGGCGGTGGGGCGGCCCGGACTGGTCACCGGTGCGCATCTCCGGCCCGGCGCGGTGGTCGTCGACGTGGGCACCAACGTCCTCGACAACGGTGATCTCGTCGGCGACGTGGAGCCCCTCTCGGCGGCGGAGGTCGCGTCGGCCCTCACGCCGGTGCCCGGGGGCGTGGGCACGGTGACCACCGCCCTCCTCGTCCTGCACACCACCCAGGCGGCGCTGCAGCTCACCGAGGAGCCGGCCTCCGCACGGACGCTGGAGTCCGGCACCCCGTCCTGACCACAGCACGACGCCCTGTCGCGCGGACACGGCGGGCCCGCGCGACGGAGCGGCCTCGAGCGGGGTGCCCCTGCCACGTCCGTCCCGGCCCGGACGATCCAGGGCGGCGCGTGCTCCCCGGGCGGCTCAGAGGACCTGGCGGATCTGCGTCTCGAAGTCCCTGACGTGGGTGAGCATGATGCCGGCGGCCTCCTCGGCGTCGCCCTCCAGCACGGCCGTCAGCAGGGCGCTGTGGACGGTGATGTGCTCCTGCAGCTCAG
The DNA here is from genome assembly GCF_001027955.1 of Kocuria sp. SM24M-10. Lineage (NCBI taxonomy): Bacteria > Bacillati > Actinomycetota > Actinomycetes > Micrococcales > Micrococcaceae > Kocuria > Kocuria sp. SM24M-10. The sequence continues at coordinate 2,984 of NZ_LDNX01000078.1, forward strand.
GGATCCGGTCGGCCACCACGCACCAGATCCGGGTGGCCAGGTTGCTGTAGCGCTCCAGCGTGGCCTGCAGGTGGGAGTTGCCGGCCGCCGCGTAGATCGCACGGTGGATCCGCACGTCCCAGCGCAGCGCCTCGTCCCGGTCCAGCCGCTCGTTCTCCGGGTTCGCCAGCCGGTCCCGCAGCTCCTCCAGCTGGGAGCGGACGCCGCCCCCGCGTCGCTCGGCCGCCAGCTGGGCGGCGAGGGGCTCCAGCACCTCACGGACCTGGGAGATCTCCGAGAGCGCGGTGATGTCCACGGTGGTGGCGAACGTCCCGCGGCGGGAGTAGGTGACCACCAGGTGCTCGGACTCGAGCCGCTTGAGCGCCTCGCGCAGCGGGGTCCGCCCGAGGTGCAGCTCCTGGGAGAGGCGCCCCTCGTTGAGGGGGGCTCCCGGCGGGATGTCCAGGAAGATCAGGCGGTCCTGCAGCTGCAGGAACGCCCGGTCGGCCAGGGAGAGCGGCTCGTCCTGGACGGAGGCGGGGGTGATGGACATGACGTGATGCGCACTTTCCGTTCGTGGCCGGGGAGCTGCCGTGGGCGGACACGCTCTCCCTGGAGGGCCTTGTTCCTACCGTAGCCCCACGCGCCGGGCGGAGCGGACCGCGGGCAGTCCCGTCGACCGGCCCGGCCCGCTCGCGAGCGGGCCGGCGAGGCCGGCTCCTGCCGCACGGGATCACAGGATGCCGCGCATGGTGCGCTCGAAGCTGCTCACGTGCGCTAGGGCGAGCTCGGCCGCCTCCTCGGCGTGCCCCGCGGCGATCGCCTCCAGCAGGTCCACGTGCTCGTGCACGTGCCCGCCGACCGTGGGCACCCGGTCCAGGACGAGGCACCAGATGCGCGTGGCGAGATTGTCCAGCCGCACCAGCGTCTCCTCGAGGTGCGCGTTGCCCGTCGCCCGGTAGATCAGCCGGTGGACCATGAGGTCCGACCGCATGAAGTCCTGGTTCGTCGGCGCGCCGCCGCCGAGGTCCCCGAGGGCGCGGGCCAGGTCCTGCATCTGCTGCCGGGCAGGTGGAGAGGCCGCCAGCGCGGCCTTCCGGGCGGCGAGCGGCTCCAGGTTCCGGCGGAGCTCGGAGACGTCGGACAGTGCCGTGATGTCCACCTGCGTGGCGAAGGTGCCCCGCCGGGGGTAGGAGACCACCAGGTGGTCCGTCTCCAGCCGTTTGAGCGCCTCGCGCAGCGGCGTCCTGCCGATGCCCATCTCGGCGGCCAGGTGGGCGTCCTGGATCATGGCGCCGGGGCGGATCTCGAGCACGGTCAGCCGGTCGCGCAGCAGCCGGTAGGCCTGCTCCGCCATCGACTCGGGCGCTTCCGTGCCGTGCTCGGTGGATGTGGCGACGCTCATGGCTTCACTCCTCGTTCGGGTCCGACACGGAGGCCGCGGGACGCGTGCCGTCATCCGTTGACACCTCTCCAGGCCTAGCATACCTTTGAACCACAGCTGATATATCAAACTCGTATCAGCCGCTGAATGCGACTCGCTTAGGAGCTCAGGGATGCCCGATCTGAACACTCGCCTGGCCGACGCCGACCCGGAGGTGGCGGCGGCCATCGACCAGGAGCTGATCCGTCAGCAGTCCACGCTGGAGATGATCGCCTCGGAGAACTTCGCCCCGGCCGCGGTCATGGAGGCGCAGGGCTCGGTGCTCACCAACAAGTACGCCGAGGGCTACCCGGGCCGGCGCTACTACGGCGGCTGCGAGCACGTGGACATCGTCGAGCAGCTGGCCATCGACCGGATCAAGGCCCTGTTCGGCGCCGAGCACGCCAACGTCCAGCCGCACTCCGGGGCCCAGGCCAACGCCGCGGTGATGCACGCCCTGCTCACGCCCGGGGACACGATCCTGGGACTGGACCTGGCCCACGGCGGACACCTGACCCACGGGATGAAGCTCAACTTCTCCGGCAGGCTCTACAAGGTGGCCGCCTACGGCGTCGCCGCGGACGACCACCTCATCGACATGGCGGAGGTGGAGCGGCTCGCGCTCGAGCACCGGCCCCAGCTCATCGTGGCCGGCTGGTCCGCCTACCCCCGCCACCTGGACTTCGCCGAGTTCCGCCGGATCGCCGACAGTGTCGGGGCCTACCTGATGGTGGACATGGCCCACTTCGCTGGCCTGGTCGCCGCGGGGCTGCACCCCTCCCCCGTGCCGTACGCCGATGTGGTGACCACGACCACCCACAAGACGCTCGGCGGTCCGCGGGGCGGGGTGATCCTGTGCAAGCAGGAGCTGGCGAAGAAGATCAACTCCGCGGTGTTCCCCGGCCAGCAGGGCGGCCCGCTGGAGCACGTGGTCGCGGCCAAGGCGGTGGCCTTCAAGTACGCCGCCGGCGAGGAGTTCCGGGAGCGCCAGGCCCGCACCCTGGAGGGCGCCGAGATCCTCGCCCTCCGGCTGCTCTCCCCCGACGTGATGGCCACCGGGATCAGCCTGGTCAGCGGCGGCACCGACGTGCACCTGGTGCTCGTGGACCTGCGCGACTCCGAGCTCGACGGCCAGCAGGCCGAGGACCGCCTGCACCGCATCGGGATCACGGTCAACCGCAACGCCGTGCCCTTCGACCCGCGCCCGCCGATGGTCTCCTCCGGGCTGCGGATCGGCACCCCGGCCCTGGCCACGCGCGGCTTCGGCGCCGCCGAGTTCACCGAGGTCGCCGACATCATCGCCCAGGCGCTGATCCAGCCGCTCACCGAGGAGCTCACCGAGCGGCTGCGCGGACGCGTCACGGCCCTGGCCGAGGCCTTCCCCCTGTACCCGGACCTGTCCCCGCTCGGCCGGCCCCGGGCGGAGGAGCCGGCCGTCGAGGCCTCCTCCGACGAGCTGTCCGCCGCGGAGCGGGCCTCCTCCATCCTGAACGGAGTGTCGTAATGGCCGATCTGCTTCCGGAGCACCCGGACTTCCTCTGGCACAACCCGGACCCGAAGACCTCCTACGACGCCGTCATCGTCGGCGGTGGCGGGCACGGGCTGGCCACCGCCTACTACCTGGCCAAGAACCACGGGATGACCAACATCGCGGTGCTCGAGCGCGGGTGGCTGGCCGGCGGGAACATGGCCCGCAACACCACGATCATCCGGTCCAACTACCTGTGGGACGAGTCCGCGGCGATGTACGAGCACTCCCTGAAGCTGTGGGAGCAGCTGCCGGAGGAGCTGGAGTACGACTTCCTCTTCTCCCAGCGCGGGGTGATGAACCTGGCCCACACCCTGGGCGACGTGCGCGAGTCCGTGCGCCGCGTCAACGCGAACAAGCTCAACGGCATCGACGCGGAGTGGATCACCCCGGACCAGGTCAAGGAACTGTGCCCGATCATCAACGTCGACGACGACCTGCGCTATCCCGTGATGGGGGCGACCTACCAGCCCCGCGCCGGGATCGCCAAGCACGACCACGTCGCGTGGGCCTTCGCGCGCAAGTGCGACGAGTTCGGCGTGGACATCATCCAGAACTGCGAGGTCACCGGCTTCCTGAAGGACGGTGACCGGGTGGTCGGGGTGGAGACCTCCCGGGGCACCATCCATGCGGGCAAGGTGGGGCTCTGCGGGGCCGGGCACTCCTCGGTGCTGGCGGAGCTGGCCGGGTTCCGGCTGCCCATCCAGTCCCACCCGCTGCAGGCCCTCGTCTCGGAGCTGCACGAGCCGGTCCACCCGACGGTGGTGATGTCCAACCACGTGCACGTCTACGTCTCCCAGGCCCACAAGGGCGAGCTGGTGATGGGCGCCGGGGTGGACGCCTACACCGGCTACGGCCAGCGCGGGGCCTTCCACGTGATCGAGGAGCAGATGGCCGCGGCCGTGGAGCTGTTCCCGATCTTCGCCCGGGCGCACGTGCTGCGCACCTGGGGCGGGATCGTGGACGTCACCCTGGACGCCTCCCCGATCGTGTCCAGGACGCCGGTGGACCAGCTCTACGTCAACTGCGGATGGGGCACGGGCGGGTTCAAGGGCACGCCGGGCGCCGGCTACTCCTTCGCCCACACCATCGCCACGGACGAAGCCCACCCGCTCAACGAGCCGTTCTCCCTGGAGCGGTTCGAGACCGGGATCCTCATCGACGAGCACGGCGCCGCCGCCGTGGCCCACTGACCCGCCCACCAGGAGGCAGGAACACCATGCTGCTGATCGAGTGCCCCTACTGCGGGCCACGCGACGAGACCGAGTACCAGTACGGCGGGGAGGCGCACGTGCCCTACCCCGAGGACCCCTCCCGGCTCTCCGACCAGGAGTGGGCCGAGTACCTCTTCTACCGCAACAACCCCAAGGGCCTGCTCGCCGAGCGATGGGCGCACACCGCCGGGTGCCGCCGCTGGTTCAACGTGGTGCGCAACACCGTGACCTACGAGATCGCGGCCGTCTACCGCATGGGCGAGACCGCCCCGCAGATCGGAGGAGTCCGGTGACCGACCAGACCTACCGCCTGCCGCCGGAGCGCAGCGCCGCGAGCAGCATCGACCGCACGAAGCCGCTGAGCTTCACCTTCGACGGCGAGCAGGTCTCCGGCTACGCCGGGGACACCCTCGCCTCGGCCCTGCTCGCCGCCGGCCGGATCACCTGCGGGGACTCCATGTACCTGGGCCGTCCGCGCGGGATCCTGGCCGCCGGCGTCGAGGAGCCCAACGCGCTCGTGAAGGTCGGCGCCCGGTCGGGCGTGGACGTCGACGAGTCCATGCTCCCGGCCACGTCCGTGGAGCTGAACGACGGGCTCTCCGCCGGCTACCTCCGCGGTCTGGGCCGGCTGGACCCGCGCAAGGACCGGGCCGTGTACGACCGCAAGTACGTCCACACGGACGTGCTGGTCGTCGGGGCCGGGCCCGCCGGGCTGACCGCGGCCCGGGAGGCGGCCCGCTCCGGAGCGCGGGTGATGCTGCTGGACGAGCAGCCCGAGGCCGGCGGCTCCCTGCTGTCCGGGCGGGACGAGGTCGTCGACGGCGTGCCGGCCCGCACCTGGGTGTCCGAGACCGCCGCATCGCTGGCCGACGCCCCGGAGGTCACGGTCCTGCAGCGCACCACGGTGATCGGCAGCTATGACGCCAACTACGTCGTGGCCGTCCAGCGCCGCACCGACCACCTCGGCGGACCTCCCTCCCCGGCGGTCTCCAGGGAGCGGATCTGGCACGTGCGCGCCCGCCAGGTGGTGCTGGCCACCGGGGCCCACGAACGGCCGGTCGTCTTCGAGAACAACGACCGCCCGGGGATCATGCTCGCCGGCGCCGTGCGCACCTATCTCAACCGGTACGGCGTGGCCGCGGGCTCGCGGGTGGTGGTGGCCACCACCAACGACTCCGCCTACGCCGTGGTCGCGGACCTCGTGGCCGCGGGCGTGGACGTCGCCGCCGTGGTCGACTCCCGCGAGGACGTCCACGGGGCCCCGGCCGCGGTCGTGGCCGGTACCGGGGTGCCGCTGTTCAGCGGCAGCGCCGTGGTCGACACCCTCGGCGAGGGCGAGGGCGGGCGCGTCAGCGGCGTCGTCGTCAGCGCCGTCGACGACCGCGGCGGCCTGACGGGATCGCCGCGGACCATCCAGGCCGACCTGCTGGCCGTCTCCGGCGGTTGGACCCCCGTGGTGCACCTGCACAGCCAGCGCCAGGGAAAGCTCACCTGGAACGAGCGGCTCGCCGCCTTCGTCCCCGCCGCTCCCGTGCCGGGCCAGCAGACCGCCGGAGCCCTCAACGGCACCACCGACCTGGCCTGGTGCCTGACCGAGGGCGCGGCGGCCGGCGCCGAGGCGGCCCGCCGGGCCGGTTTCGAGGGCAGCCCCGAGACCCCCCGGGCGGAGAGCGTGGAGTCCGCGCCCGTGCGCCCGCTGTGGCTCGTGCCCGGCCGCACCGGGGAGCCCGCCGAGTGGCGGCACCACTTCGTGGACCTGCAGCGGGACCAGACCGTGGCCGACGTCCTGCGCTCGGTCGGGGCGGGGATGCGATCGGTGGAGCACGTGAAGCGCTACACCTCCATCTCCACGGCCAACGACCAGGGCAAGACCTCGGGGGTCAACGCCATCGGCGTGATCGCCGCGGCCCTGAACACCGAGGACGTCGGCGGGATCGGCACCACCACCTACCGCGCCCCCTACACCCCGGTGGCCTTCGCCGCGCTCGCCGGCCGGCAGCGCGGCGAGCTGTTCGACCCCGCCCGCCGCACCCCGATGCACGAGTGGCACGTGGCGCGCGGGGCGCTGTTCGAGGACGTCGGGCAGTGGAAGCGGCCCTGGTACTACCCGCAGGCCGGGGAGGACATGGACACCGCCGTGCTGCGCGAGTGCGCCGCCGTGCGCGAGAGCGTCGGGTTCATGGACGCCACCACCCTGGGCAAGATCGAGATCCGGGGCAAGGACGCCGGGGAGTTCCTGAACCGGGTCTACACGAACGCGTTCAAGAAGCTCAAGGCCGGCATGGGCCGCTACGGCGTGATGTGCACCGCCGACGGCATGGTGTTCGACGACGGCGTCACGCTGCGCCTGGACGAGGACCGCTACCTGATGACCACGACCACCGGCGGGGCCGCCAAGGTGCTGGAGTGGCTCGAGGAGTGGTCGCAGACCGAGTGGCCCGAGCTCGACGTGGTGTGCACCTCCGTGACGGAGCAGTGGGCGACCGTCGCCGTCGTCGGCCCGCGGTCCCGGGACGTGATCGCGAAGCTGGCTCCGGAGCTGGACGTCTCCCAGGACGCGTTCCCGTTCATGGCCTTCCGCGAGACCACGCTGGCCTCGGGGATCCCGGCGCGGATCTGCCGCATCTCCTTCTCCGGGGAGCTGGCCTTCGAGATCAACGTGGCCGGCTGGTACGGGCTCGCCGTGTGGGAGGCCGTGGCCGCGGCCGGGGAGGAGTTCGGCATCACCCCCTACGGCACGGAGACGATGCACGTGCTGCGCGCGGAGAAGGCCTTCCCGATCGTGGGCCAGGACACCGACGGCACCGTCACCCCGCAGGACCTGGGCATGGACTGGGTGGTGTCCAAGACCAAGGACTTCATCGGCAAGCGCTCCTACGACCGGCCCAGTGCCACCAGCGACGACCGCAAGCAGCTCGTGGCCGTGCTGCCCGTGGACCCGGAACGCCGCCTGCCGGAGGGCGCTCAGCTGATCGTCCACGGCACGCCCGTCACGCCGCAGGAGGGCCCCGTGCCCATGGAGGGCCACGTGACCTCCAGCTACCGCAGCGCCGCCCTGGGGCGCACGTTCGGCCTGGCGCTGGTGAAGAACGGCCGCAACCGCATCGGCGAGACGCTCCAGGCCCCGCTCGACGGGGAACTGGTGGACGTGGTGCTCGCCGAACCCGTGCTCTACGACCCCGAAGGGAAGCGCCGAGATGGCTGATCAGCTCCTGACCGACGACGTCACCGACACCACGGCACTGCGTCGCAGCCCGCTCGCGCACCTCGCGCAGCAGATGCACGAGCGGACGGTGCCGGGCGAGCGGGGCGTGGCCCTGCGCGAGGTCCCCTACCTCACCATGGTGGGCCTGCGGGTGGTCCCCGGCACCGCGGCGGCCGAGTCCGTGACCGCCGCGGCGGGGGTTCCCCTGCCCGGCGGCCACGGGCAGGTCACCGGCTCCCCGGACGGCACCGCCGTGCTGTGGCAGGGCCCCGACGAGTTCCTGCTCGTCGGTCCCGAGGGCGCCGGGCCCGCGGCGATCGGCTCCGCGGGGAGCGACCTCCGTGAGGCCGCCGCCGACGACGCGGGCACCGCCGCCGGGCTGGCCCGGGCCCTGGGCAGCGAGCCGGGACAGGCCGTGGACCTGTCGGCCAACCGCACCACGCTGGAGCTGTCCGGGCCCTCGGCCCGGGCCGTGCTCGAGAAGGGCTGCCCGATCGACCTGCACCCGCGGGCCTTCGGGCCGGGGACGGCCGTGGCCACGACCCTCGGACCGGTGCAGGTGCTGCTGTGGCAGACCGCCGAGCAGGTCTACCGGCTCCTGCCGCGGGCCTCCTTCGCCGACTACACGGCCCGCTGGCTGCTGGACGCCATGACGGAGTACGCGGCTCCCGAGGTTCCCTGATGGCCCTGTCCGTCCTGGACCTGTTCTCCGTCGGCATCGGCCCCTCCTCGTCCCACACGGTGGGGCCGATGCGGGCCGCCCGGCTGTTCACGGAGGGCCTGGCCGGGGACGGTCTGCTCGGCTCGGTCTCCCGGGTCCGGTCCGAGCTGTTCGGCTCGCTCGGGGCCACCGGGCACGGGCACGGCTCGGACAAGGCCGTGATCCTGGGCCTGCAGGGTGAGGACCCGGAGACCGTGGACACCGACACGGCCGACGCCCGGGTGCGGTCGAGCACGGAGCGCGGGCAGCTGTGCCTGGGAGGGACCCACCCGATTCCCTTCGACCGCGCCGAGGACGTCGTGATGCACCGGCGCAAGTCGCTGCCGGCGCATCCCAACGGCATGGTGTTCTTGGCCTACGGGACGGACGGCGAGCTGGTGCGGGAGCGCACCTTCTACTCGGTCGGCGGCGGATTCGTGGTCGACGGTGACGTGTCCGGGGCGGACCGCATCGTCCAGGACACCACCGAGGTGCCCTTTCCCTTCAGCACCGGCCGGCAGCTCCTGGAGCACTGCCGGCGCGAGGGGACCTCGATCGCCGGGATCATGCTCGCCAACGAGCTGTCCTGGCGCAGCGAGGAGCAGCTCCGCTCGAGCCTGCTGCACATCTGGTCCGTGATGCAGGAGTGCGTGGAGAACGGCTGCACGCGCACGGAGGCCCGGCTGCCCGGAGGACTGAAGGTCCGCCGCCGGGCGCCGGCCCTGCGGACCCGGTTGCGGGAGGCCGAGGCGGCCGCCGCCGCCGATCCTGACCGGCCGGCGTCGGATCCGCTGCAGGCCATGGAGTGGATCAACCTCTACGCCCTGGCGGTCAACGAGGAGAACGCCTCCGGCGGACGGATCGTGACCGCCCCGACCAACGGGGCGGCGGGCATCATTCCCGCCGTGCTGCACTACTACGCCCGGTTCATCGCCGGGGCGGACGAGGACGGCGTGGTGGAGTTCCTGCTGACGGCGGCGGCCGTCGGCATCCTCATCAAGGAGAACGCCTCCATCTCCGGCGCGGAGATGGGCTGCCAGGGCGAGGTGGGATCGGCCTGCTCCATGGCCGCCGCAGGCCTGTGCGCGGTCCTCGGCGGCACCCCGGAGCAGGTGGAGAACGCCGCCGAGGTCGGCATGGAGCACAACCTCGGGCTGACCTGCGACCCGGTGGGCGGGCTCGTGCAGATCCCGTGCATCGAGCGCAACGCGATCGCCTCCGTCAAGGCCATCAATGCCGCGCGCCTCGCCCTCCAGGGCGACGGCGAGCACACGGTCTCGCTCGACCAGGTCATCAAGACCATGCGCGAGACCGGCAAGGACATGAAGATCAAGTACAAGGAGACCTCCCGTGGTGGACTGGCCGTCAACGTCGTCGAATGCTGAACCGCACCTGCAGCCGGAGACGGTGCTCACCGCACCCTCCACGACCGAGCTGGTGCTGACCCTCGACTGCCCCGAGAAGCCGGGGATCGTGCACGCCGTCAGCGGCGTGCTGCTGGAGCACGGCTGCAACATCGTGGAACTGACCCAGTTCGACGACCGCCGGCTCGGCCACTTCTTCATGCGCGTCCACGTGGCCCCGGCCACGGGCGAGGCGCTCGACGCGGAGAGCCTGCGGCAGGACCTGACACCGGTGGCCGAGCGGTTCGGCATGCGCTGGGAGCTCAACGAGCACCAGGCGAAACGGCGGGTGCTGGTGATGGTCTCCAAGTTCGGCCACTGCCTCAACGACCTGCTCTTCCGGGCCCGCACGGGCGAGCTGCCCGTGGACATCGTCGCGGTGGTCTCCAACCACCGGGACCACCAGCGCCTGGTGGAGTGGCACGGCATCCCGTTCTTCCACGTGCCCGTCACCCGGGACACCAAGCCCGCGGCGGAGGCGCGCCTGCTGGAGCTGGTGGACCGCTTCGAGGTGGATCTCGTGGTCCTGGCCCGCTACATGCAGGTGCTCAGCGACTCGCTGGCCACCCGGATGGAAGGACGGGTGATCAACATCCACCACTCGTTCCTGCCGTCCTTCAAGGGCGCCAAGCCCTACCACCAGGCCTACGACCGCGGGGTGAAGACCGTGGGTGCCACGGCGCACTACGTCAACGCCGAGCTGGACGAGGGCCCGATCATCGCCCAGCAGGTGGTGACCGTGGACCACACCTTCGGCCCCGAGGACCTCGTGGCCGCCGGCCGCGACACCGAGTGCAAGGCCCTCTCCGACGCCGTCCGGTGGCACTGCGAGGGGCGGGTCATCCTGCACGGGAACCGCACCGTCGTCCTGCGCTGACCGGCGGCCGTCCGCGCCTCGAGAGCCTCCGTGGTGGGTGTCCGCACCCACCACGGAGGCTCTTTCGCCTGCCTGGGGCCCGTACGGCTGCCCTGCGCCCCGTACGGCTGGCGGCGGCAGGACCAGCGGGTCCCGCCGTTCGGGCCGGGCCCCGAACGACAGGTCCCCCCGGAGGCGGGTGCCTCCGGGGGGATCGGTTCTGCAGGGTGCCGGCAGACGGCTCTCCCGGCTCAGTGGCCGCGGTCGATCCACTCCTGCAGGTGCGGGGCCTCGGCTCCGATCGTGGTGGGGTCCCCGTGCCCGGTGAGCACCTCGGTCTCCGGCGGGAGGGTCAGCAGCCGTTCGCGGATCGACCCGATGATCGTGCCGAAGTCGCTGTAGGAGCGGCCGGTGGCCCCGGGCCCGCCCTGGAACAGGGTGTCCCCGGAGAACACGACGCCGTGCTCGCCCAGCTCCGGTGCGTGGAAGCACACCGAGCCCGGGGAGTGGCCGGGGGTGTGCACGGCCGTGAGCCGCACCCCGTCCAGCGCGAAGGTGTCCCCGTCGTCGATGGCTCGGTCGAAGAGGGCGGACGGATAGACCTGCTCCCACAGCATCGTGTCGGCCGGATGCAGGTACACCGGCGCCCGCACCTCGTCGGCGACCTCGCGCACGGCGCGGATGTGGTCGTCGTGGCCGTGCGTGAGCAGGACGGCCACCACCGTGCGTCCGGCCACCGCCCGGACCACGGCCGAGGGGTCGTGGGCGGGATCGATCACCAGGCACCGCTCGTCGTCGCCGACGAGCCACACGTTGTTCTCGACCTCCCACGTGCCCCCGTCCAGGGAGAACGTCCCGGAGGTCACCAGATGCTCGACCTTCACCCGGCCGGAGGCGTCGGCGCGCTGCGGCGCGGCCTGCTGCTCGGTCATCGGGCCGCTCCTGCCGGTGCGGCGGCGGCGTCCACGGCGTCGCTCTCCTCGGCGCCGGTCCCGCCCCGGGGGATCTCCACGACGGAGCGCAGGACGGTGCCGGCCTTCATCTTCGCGAAGGCCTCCTCGACGTCGCCCAGACCGATCCGCTCGCTCACGAACCCGTCGAGGTCCAGCCGGCCCAGCCGGTACTGGTCCACCAGCATCGGG
>NZ_LDNX01000079.1:0-30615 GCF_001027955.1 Kocuria sp. SM24M-10
GTCGCAGAGGGCGACGAGGACCTTGAAGGAGATCCGCTCCGGCTGCTGGGTCACGATGCGCCACACGGCGTTGGCGGTGAGGGTGATGCCACGTTCGTGCAACAGCTCGGCGAGGTCCTTGGCGGTGTGCACGCCGCGGCGTGCCATGATCTCGCGGACCCGCCAGGTGTAGGTGATCTCGCGTGTGCTCATGGGGCTCTCCTGGGTGCGGGCAGCCCGAGGGCTGCCTGGATGGTGCGGTCGTGGGCCCGTTCCAGGGCCAGTCGCTGGTAGTCGGGGGACGGCAGGGAGTAGATCGAGGTCGTCGCGGCGTGCTCGTGACCGAGCTGGAGTTGAACGAAGGTGACGTCGAAGCCCGCCCCGGTGATCAACTGTGTCGCGTAGGAACGCCGGAAGGAGTGCAGATCGAGCCCGGGCGGGAAACCGAGCTCATCGATGAAGGCACGCAGCCGCCCGAGCAGATGCGATTCGCCCACGATCGCCCCGGTGCTGGTGGGGAAGAGATCACTCACCGGGTGCCCGTAGCGGGGCAGCCCGTTGCGGATCCAGTCCTGGATCATCTCCGCGGACCAAGGCCAGACGGTCAGCACGGAGCGGACCTTCTTCGCCGAGCCGCGGTGGGACTTTCCCCAGCGCACGCGCAGCACGCCGTGGCCGCCGAGATAGGGCGCCCGGTTGTTGGACGAGAAGTCCACGACCTGCAGGTGCCGCAGTTCGTTGGAACGCAGCCCCCAGCTGTAGGCCGTCTTGAACGCAATCGCATCGCGCCAGGCGGCCACCGCACCCTTGCGCCCGGAGACCAGGATCCGCTCGACCTCCAGATCGGCCAGATCGAACAACTCCTGCAGCTCGGCCTGGGTGAAAGGGCGTTTGGCCGGGCGCGCCTCGGTGGGCTGGGCATGGGTGAGGCGGTTGAGCTCGGTCACGACCTGGGCGAAGACCTGCCCGAACGACCTCGCGGCCTGCTCGCACCAGTCGTAGTGCGGATCGCAGGCGTAGTCGCAGAACAGCTTGATCGCCCCCTGATAGGAGCGCACGCTCCCGTGAGAGAGGTTGCGCACCGCGCGGGCGTGGGAGAAGAAGTCGTCCGCGTCTGACAGCGTCCACTCCCACGGGTAGCGCCCCGAGAAGTCCACCAAGCTCATCACGACGCTGCGCCGGGTGCGAATCGTGGCCGGCGCGAAGTCCTTCGCCCGCTGCTGAGCACCCCACCCATCCAAGACACTGGCCAGGAAGACGTCCGGATCGGGAGCTTGCCCACCGAAGGGAACGAACCGCACGTTCTCGCCATCGTGGCCCATGAGTCGTCCTTGGATGTCAGAAGATGCTTGCGATAGTCGCACACAGATTGCGTGTACCGCAATCAGCGCCGGGAAAGTCCAGGCCAGAAGCCGAATGGGCATGGTGGATCCAGGTGCCATTCGCATCCCGCACTGCACGTCGCCCTGCGGCGATCAAGCAGGATAAGCCCAGGTCAGGAGGCAGTTGGGGGAGCATTGGAGCTGTTACCCGGAACCTCACGATGTGCAGAAACCGCGAATAAAGTCGTTGTGAGTTTACATAACCAGAATTATCGGCCACCGGTCGCAGGGGAGTTCTCGCATCTAATGCAACTACTCGTCCCGCTTTGCCTGCACGGGGCGCAGGCCGGCCTTACGAGGTGGAGGTCCAGTGCAGTCCGAGCATGTCGAGGGCTTGCTGCAGTTCCGGGGTGTCCGGGTGCAGGGTGACTTCATTGAGTCTCAGCAGGTGTGAGCTGATCTGTGAGTCGTGAGGTTGTTCGTAGAGGCACCACAGGTCCAGCTCGTCGCCGTGCCGGGAGGTGAACTCGATGCCGTCGATGCCTTCCTGGAGGTACAGGTGGGCGGAGACGGCCTGGGTGATGGCCCGGGCGGCACCGTTTTTGAGCAGGCCGGCGTCGAAGTCGTCGTAGCCGGCATCCAGGGCGTCCCCGATAAACCGCGGGTAAAGGGCGGCGACGGTGTCAGCCGCACCCACCCGGCAGTACCGACCGCTCAGCACCGCCGAAGCCGCGCAACGGGGCTCCAGCCACGCGGGATCCAGGGTCCCGGGGTCCGCGGTGGGGTGTTCCCGCGCGTCTTCAGGGTCTTCGTCGATCTCCGCCAGGGCCGCGGCCAGGTGCTTGTCCCTGCGGGCGAAGGCCAGGACCTCGAGCAAGCACGCCAGCAGGGACTCGCCCAGGTACAAGGTGCGGAACGTCCCGTGAGGGTCGTCCCAGCGGCCGTGGAAGCGCCCATCGGTGGCGTGCTCCCACCCGCTCCAGGCCAACGGCTCGGGCTGGTACCCGACTCGCCAGACCGGCTCCTGGGGCGCCGCAACGATGACCAGGCCCACCGCTATCCCGCCGAGGCCACGAAGGCCCGGGCGGCTGCGGTGACCTCGGCGACCGTGCGCTCCGGGTCCCCTTCCCGCAGCAGCCGGGCTGGGGCGCGGTCCCCCAGCTGCGGATTCATGCCGGTGAACCAGGCCTGAACCACCCCGGGTGCTTCGCGCTCGGCCAGCAGGGCGGCAATGTAGTAGGCATCGCGCAGCCGCTGCTTGACGGCCTCGGAGCCGGGCTCGCGCGTGCCGTCGACCCACTCCCGGACCGCACGGGTCTCTTTCACACCCCCGAGATAAGCCACCAGACGCGCGCCCAGGATCTCCCGCAGTGCCTCGACGACCTGCGGGATCGACCACCGTTGGGAATCACGGTGGGCCTGCAGACCGGTGCGCGGTGCCATGGGGGCGGTAGACATACCCCCATCATGCCCGCTCCACTGCGGAATCCCCAGCACAATCACATATCAAATGCCATCCTTGTTAGCCCCAGTCGTCCCATGCCCCATGACCGTCACGGCGAGCCAGGGTCGGCGAAGCCGCAGCGTCGGAAACATCGCCTCGGACGGGAGGTACTCGAAGCGGTGCGGCCGCGGCTCTTGTCACCACAGGTCAGAGCACGATAGGAACGACACCAGGGGAGCTCCTCGAGGAGTTTCCGAAAAGAAAAGATCCACGATCCTTCCGCCCCCGACCCCGACTGGCGATTCGGGTCGATCACGATGACTCCCCCACCGCGGTGTTCTAGCACCGAGAGATGATCCCGCCCTACGGCCCGAGCTCTCCGGCGGTGAGTCGGCGTGGATCTGCCCCGCCGAGACGAAAGGCATTTGATGAACCCCGATGCCCGTAACCCCCGCACCTCCACACCAGAAGAGGAGAACGCCCAGGACCGATCCAACCCGGCCGCAGACACCTCGGATGGGTTGGTCGATGCGCAAACCGCTGAGAAGTTCCAGCAAGTCGTCGAGCAACGTCTGAGCGAGCCGGACCCTGAGGAAGCCGGTGCCGAGGAGCAGGCCATCGACGCTGACGATGACGACAACCCGGTATCCGTGGACAACCCCGAGTAAGTCCTCTAAGGCCCTCGAGCTGAGCCACACCCCTGGGGTGGTCACTGCACGCGCCGGGCCGCCGGCCTGGGTGCCCTCGAGGAGCTCGTCTAGCTCAGCCACATTCCGGTCTTCGCCGAGATCCTCGACTGCCCCCGGACACCATCGAAGGTCACGCCACCAACGCGGCCAGCATCTACGCCCGATACAGCGCGCACGCCAAGAGGATCAGAAGCCCCGTCAGGGCGGAGCTGCCGTCTCGTCAGCATCCGTGCCTGCCGGTTGACCAGGACGAGTGGACACGGATCCGAGAACTCGCGTCCTACGTGGCCTGCGCGCCTCTGCCCAGTCAGGAGGGCCCGGGTGAAGCCCCGGGCGCTCCTGACTGGGTGTCGGCCTGCGTTAGATGCGCTTGCAGGTCTTGTACGGGATCCCCTTCGTCTGGCTCTTGATCATGGTGCCGATCCTGGGGATGAACTTCGCTCCAGGGTGGACGTCATTGCAGCGGAAGTTGTTCTTCTGCCCCGACACCCATCCGGACTTCGCGTTCACCTTCCATGCCTTGGACGTACCACCGCACCCGACATGTACCTGGTACCGCCCGCCCTTGTTCAAGGAGTACTCATAGACGGCCTTGCTGTGTCCGCCAATCTTTACCGGCATTTTCCACTTGGCGAACCCGGAGGTGCCGCGTTCGGCTTTGATCCACACGCCAGTCACGGCCGAATTCACGCACATCACCTCTCCTCGCACGACCGTGGCAGCCTGCGCCGGAGGCGCGGCAACCATCAACCCGCAGAACAGAGCGACCGCCAGAAATAAACCCTTGAGACGTGTCTTCATTTCGTTCCCCTACCCTCGTGCGGCCACACCGGCCACAGGTAAGCGCTGACATTAGCTTTCACAAAGACCGGTGTCTGTCCCTGCCAGCAGGTACATCGGAGTCCCCCGGGGCGCTGGTGCAGGGACAGACACCCCTGCTCGTCCTCTGGGTGGGTAGCGTGGCGCTCCAGCGAGTTGCCGGCTCCGCACCCCGAGGCCCGCATCGGGGTGCGGAGCGGCTAGCGGATCTAGCCGCTCGTAGCAGCACACCCAAGACCCGGGCCCCCGCGGCCCTGCAGGAACTGGAGACCCACGGGTATCTTCGACGGTTGGCCCGGCTTGCCCCGCACCTGGCAGCAGCGCTGCCCGAGCGCCACCCGCCTGCACCGGACCGGCCGGCTTCGTCTGGTTAGGCCTTTTTCACGGTGAGCTTCACGTTGGGGCAGGCCGCGGCGATCTTGGTCAGTGCGGCCTTTTCCTTGCTGTCGACCTTCAGGCCCCAGCGGATCTTCACCGCCACCCACTCCCCCACATAGCCGCAGCGGTGCTTGGGCGGCATCCACTCTTCCGGGCCGCGGGCCTGCTTGGTGGAGTTCAGCTTGGAGGTCTGGGCGCTGAGCGTGCGGTGATCGCCGAGGTCGTTGTAGAACGCCACCCGCTTGGTCTGGCTCCAGCCCCGCGCCCCGGAGCCCCAGGCCTCGTGGACCGGCACGGTGTGGTCGATCTGCACGGTGGTGGCCGAGGTGTGGGTGCGCCCGTCCCAGGTGGTGACCCACTTGCCGCCCTTGACGGTGCATCGTTTGGTGGTGGTGAAGCTGGTCTTCACCTTGGATTCGTTCTGCAGCACCTCGGCCCGGGTATTCTGGCAGTCCTTATTGGTGTCTTTCCAGTCGCCGAACTGCTTGTCCCGGTTGTAGCCGGCGTTGTTCTCCGCGGCCACCGGCAGGGACTTCACCGCGGTGCGCAGCGGGGCGCTGTAGGTGCTCGCCGCCTGCGCCGGCGCCACCCCACCGGTGAAGAGCAAACCCGCCACGACCGTGGAGGCGGCTGCGGCACGCCACCCCGCACGGGAGGCGCCCGCCATGGGTGAGGACGAGGTGGAGCGGGTGCGTGAGAGCAGAGCGAAAGGCATGAGGAGCCTCCAGAATCAAAGGGATCGGGGCGCCTGGATCGGCGCCCCCTCATGCTGGCATCACGAGAGCAAATAGCACCGATGTGACGCTAACTCGGCGTCTGCGCAGGTGAGAACAGCGCTACTTGCCCGTAGCAGGCGGTCTCCGGGTCGGCGCGGGAGCCTGCGAATCCACGAGGTCGCAGGCATGCAGACGCCGCCTGTACCCCTTGCGCAGGACAACCCTTGAGCGATCACTGCCGCAGGGAGGAGCGTGGCGCCGGTCAGGTCACCGGCAGCAGGTGACCCTCCGGGCCCTCGCGCACGTACCGCAGCTCGGCCGGATCCGGCCACTGGTCGATGAGCTCCTCGATGACGTCGATCGCGTTCTCGTCCTCGAAGTGGTCCTCCTCGGCGAAGTCGATGGACAGATAGGACAGCTTGCCCTCGGCGATCTGCAGACTGACCTGTAGTGGCGTGCCGTCCGGGGCGTGGTACCGGGCCCGGACGGGGTAGGTCTGGTGGTGCGGCACCACGCGCACCACGTCGTCGGGCACCTGGAACTCCACGGTGGGGCAGAACCCGTCGGCATCATCGTCGAAGTAGGATTCCTGGGCCACCGCCAGCTGTCCCATCAGCTCTTGGGCCTCGGCGGTGTTGGTGGCCTGCAGGATTGCGTGGAGCACCTCGCGCACCGCAGGGGTGAGCGCACGGGTGCGCATCGACTCCTCCCCCATCTCCTCCAGTGCGTGGGCCTGGGCGCGGGCGGCGGCGCGGTCAGCGGCGTAGCCGGCCAGGACACTGGCCACGGAGGCTGCGGCCAGCCACCGCCGCGGGTGGCGCACCCCGGCCGTGTCCAGGCGGTTCACGATCCGGGCGTCCAAGGCCTCGGAGGCATCGGAGACGGCCAGGGCTGCTGCTCCGGCGGCTATCCCGACCACCACATTGGCCGGGATCAGCGCGGTCCGGTCGGTGGTGACCCCAGCCCACCACGCCGTGGTCGCGGCCACTCCCGCCCGGTAGGCCAGTCGAGGTGCCGGGCTCAACCGGGACGGGTCGATCAAGCTCAAGGCACCAAAGGTGGCAGCCGAGGTCGCGCCGAACACCGGGGAGATCGGATCAATGAACCTGCTGGCTGCAAGTGGCATGGGCGCGTCCTTTCAGATCAGTGGTTCTCACCCTACGCAGGAGCCCACAGCCACAGCGGTCATGACCTCAACCCACGAGTTCTCCCCCGCCCGCCGGCCACGGCAAGGGGGAGATCCTGGTGGCGGAAGATGAGGGTCAGTACACGGTGGTGTCGGTCTGCAGGCCCAGACTTCGACAGAGAATGGACTCATGGAAGAAGTAGTGGTGGAAGGTCAGGGGCGCGTGAAGGCCCGTGGTGCACTGACTGCGGTGGCTTGGCTTTCGCTTCTGGCGACCGTGCTGCTGAGCTGGGCCTCGATTGATTTCTCCGGTAATAGGGGCCCCAGGCCGTTGTGGTTTCTGCTGCTGCCGTTGCTGAGCGGATTGGTGGGTGGAGCAGCCGGCGTGCTGGCACGACGCCCCGTGCCCGGCGCGCTGGCCGCTGCGGCGGGGTTCCTCGCTCTGCCCGCCCTCGGGATCGCTATCACGTTGATTTACGGCCCCTGACCGCCACAACCACCGCCACGCGGTTCCACCACAGGGCGCCGGGACATCGAAGTCATCGAGGCAGCCGGCTCATCACCGGCACGGGAAGCCCCTCCAGGCCACGCCAGCCTGCCAAAGTAGAACAAGCGTCAGCCCGACCCAGGGAAGGACCCTCATGCACCACCTGGAGCAGCCCCCGTCCCGTCGCGAGGCACCCCCGGCAGTCGGCGAGAAGGAGAGTCGATGCCGCGCATCCTGATCCCGTATCTGCTGTGGTGGGTTCGCCTGTACTACCGGATCGGTCACGCGGTGGCGCACTGGTTCCTGCGCATCCTTCCGATGCCCTCGGCGCTGCGTCACCGCCTGGCTGGGACGGTGTCCATCGCCCCGTACCTGTTCATGGTCTGGGCTGTGGTCGGCGCCAACGACTTCACCTGGACGGCGATCGGCGTCGGTGCGGTAATCACTGCACTGTTGCTGCTGCTCGTCCACAAAGCGGAGGCCCGCCGTGCGTTCCTCGGACGTTGAGCGCTTCTACTCCCACGTTCTCAAAGGACCGGCCCCGGACTCGTGCTGGCTGTGGCTGGGCGCGATCAGCGATGACGGCTACGGCCGCTTCTGGATCAACACCGCCGGCGGTCAACGAGCTGTCGCCGCCCACCGCTTCTCCCTGGCCACCGTGCACGGTGGCTTCACTGCGATCGATGGTCTGACCGCGCTGCACTGGTGCGACGTCCCGCTGTGTGTGCACGCCACCCTGGAGCCTTCCACGCACCTGCTGCTGGGGACACGGTCGGAGAACATGGCCGACCGGGCGATGAAGGGCCGGATGCCCTCGGCCACCGCCGCTCGGTGGCGCCGGCTGTCCCGTGCGGAGCGATCGGTGCGTTCCCGGCAGCTGCGCGAGGAGCTCAAGACCCATGGGTGGGATGAGGCCCTGGTGCGCGAGCTCGTGCACGGCATCGACCCCGACCACCCCACCCTGTTCTAGAACCACCACGTCCTCAAAACGCGCCGAGAGACAAGGCTGAGTGAGATCCGATGGCTATCAACTTCAAGCTGTTCGAAAAGAAGGTGCTCGATCCGAAGGAGTCATGGGCGGGACGGCCCTGGCAGGGCTGGGCTCCGGAGGCAGCTCTCGAAGAGGTCTGGGAGTACAACCGAGGCATCTGGCGGTTCGGGGACCGCATCGAGGACGAGCGGATCGCCACCTTCTCCTGGCGCGGAGAAGTCGTGCTGGTGGCCGCCATCACCGGGATCGAGGACGTCGGTCCGCAGTTCTGGAAGAACGGCCAACGACGTCGAGCCCTCCAGGGGTACGTGCTGCCCGAAGGCCATCGGGTGCACGACGCTCTCATGGGTGCCGAGCGGCCACGGAATCGGGCTGCGCTGACCTACCATCCGACACCGGACCTCGATGAGGTCCTGGCGACCGATGAGCCCTTGTCCCCCGACTCCGAGGGACAAGGGCGGGTCCTGGACCCCCAACGGCGCAAGGCACTGGAAGACGCCGCCCAGTCCCGCCTGGAGACCTACTACCGCGATCGTGGGTGGGAGGTCGCCGACGTCCGCTTCGACGGCCCCTACGACGCCATCGCGCGGAAGAACGGCCAGACCCGTTACCTGGAGGCCAAAGGCACGCAATCCAACGGCGCGTCCGTGACCGTGACCCGCGGGGAAGTCGACCACGCTCGGCGACACCCCGGTGAATGCGTCATTGGCATCCTCAGCGGCCTGCGGTTCACCCAGGACGGTGAGCTCGAGGACAAGGATGCCCGGTTCACCGTGAGTCCATGGGATCCAGCAGACGAAGACCTGCAGGCGACCCAGTACCGGTGGGCCACCACACGCGAGACAGTCCTGGCCGCAGAGTGAGCTGACGAGTCACCGGACAGGATCTACGCGTCGACGGTCTCTCGCTCCAGCTCACTGTCGGCTGAAGCCGTCACGTCGGCGGAACCGGCGTTCTTCGGCGTCGCAGGGTCGTCACCCTTGTTGTCCTTCAAGAGTGCGCGCACCGCGGCCGCTGACAGCTCCAATCGCTGAGCGATATCGGACACCGCCACCCGCTCCCCCTTCATGGCCACGACCACACCGGCCTGCGCCTGCCTGGCCTGAGCGGCCTCCTGCTCGGCCTTGGCACGAATCTCCGCGATGCGCTGCTCGGCCGTCTCCATGATCTGCTCGGCCTCGCCCTGGGCGACGAAGAACTTTTCACCCATTTCCAGCAACCGCTGCTCCCGAGCCATCGACTCTGCGGCCGCCCGACGGGCCCGTTCCCGCGCCTCGGTCTTCGTCGCACTTCTGCGCTGCGCCATCGGTCCTCCTTCGCATCAGCAACACCATTCCCTTCCATTGAACACCAAACCCGCCCTAACGGTCATAGACCAACTTCTCCACTCCGAGTGTTCGGCCGGCCGAGCCGGCGGCGCGCGAGAGGACGCCTGGCCGGCGGCAGTGTTGTGAGCTGGGGTGGGGGTTGTGGACCGCTTCCGAGATTCATCCTCCGGTCTCTCCACCGGACCCACAGCCCCCACCCCAGCTCGTGCAGGTTGTCCACACGAACAGCACACGTGGACAACCTGGTTTCGCTTGCACCCAATCGACTGTGGGTGTGGACAGCTGATGCTCTGCGGTTCGTCCTCGTTCCTCGTCCTCCCTTGGCATCCCCTGCCCACACCCACAGTCTCGTGGGCACAACCGCGTCACGTTCGTGACGGACTTTCTGGGTCGCTCCGACCCGATGACTCGCAAGCTCGCATCGGCCCTCCACGCCCTATCAGACCGTCACACCTCATGCATCATTGATAAATGAGGATGAAAACGCGATAGATTGCTTCTGTGATGACCGTCCACAAGCTCAGCGCTGGGGACGGGTATGCCTACTACACCTCCGAGGTTGCCTCCGCTGACGAGCTGCGGGCTGAGGGGCGCGAGCTGGGTGACTACTACACCGTCGAGGGCATGCCCCCGGGCCAGTGGGTGGCCCACTCCGAGGCCCTGCTGGGGGTGTCCGGGGAGGTCACCGAGGCGCAGATGGCGGCCCTGTTCGGGGAGGGCATCCGTCCGGATGCGGAGCGCATTCTGGCCGCCGGTGGCACCGAGGCCGACGTGGCTCTGGGCCAGAAGTACCACCGCTATGCCAGTGCTGACACGGAGCTGACCCGGCGCCTGGAGGAGGAGATCGCCCGGCACGAACGCACCACCGGGGCGGCCCCGACCCGCGAGGAACGCCAAGCCATTCGCGGTCGCGTCGGTGGCCAGCTGTTCCGGGAAACGCACGGGCGCGACGTGCGGAACAAAGAGGAGCTGGGCCGGTTCATCACCGCTCAGACCACCCCGAAGCAGCAGACCGTGGCCGGTTATGACCTGGTGTTCTCCCCGGCCAAGTCCGTCTCCCTGCTCTGGGCCCTGGGCGGCGACGAGGCCCGCAAAGCGGTCGAGACGGCGCACAACGAGGCCATCGCGGAGACCCTGAGCTTCCTGGAGCAGGAAGGTACGTACACCCGGCGCGGCCGCAACGGCGTGCGGCAGATCGACGTCGAGGGCGGGCTGGTGGCCACCCAGTTCCGCCACTACGACTCCCGGAATGGGGACCCGCACCTGCACGATCACGTGGTGATCGCCAACAAGGTCAAGGGCGCGGACGGCAAGTGGTCCTCCCTGGACGGGCGCACCCTGTACCGGATGAACGTGGCCGCCTCGGAGACCTACAACGCCAAGGTGATGGAGAAGGTCACCGCTTCCCTGGGGGTCGCGGCTACGCCGCGCATGGCCGGCGGGAACGAGCCGATCTATGAGATCGCCGGGGTGGACCTGGACGCCATCCACCACGCCTCCTCCCGCCGGGCCGACATTGCCGGGACCCTGGATCGGCTGCACGCGGAGTTCACCGACCGCCACGGCTACGCCCCCAACGCCAAGCAGAAGATCGCCCTGGCCCAGCAAGCCACCCTCGAATCGAGGCCGGCGAAGAAGTCCGCCCGTCGCCTGTCCGAGCTGGTCGGGCAGTGGGGCCAGGTGTACGAGCAGCAGATGCAGATGCCGGTCGGAGACGACCTGCTGGCTCACGTCCGGGCCGCCGCCACCGGGATGCCGACCGGCCCCGACGCGGCACAGATCGACGTGTCCGAGCACGCCCGTCTGGTGGTGCACGAGCTGTCCCAGAAGCGGGCGACCTGGAGCGTGAACCACGTCCAGGCCCAGACCCGCCGGCACCTGAAAGAGGCCATGATCGGGCGCACGGTGCCCGATGAGCTGGTGGCCGAAGTGGTGCGCGAGGCCACCGACACGCACAGCCTGTCCGTCACCCCGACCGCTGATGTGCCGCACCTGGCGGAGTTCACCCGCGCCGATGGCACCAGCCAGTTCGTGCGCTCCGACGCCCACCTTTACACCTCCCGAGAGGTCCTGGAGACCGAGCACCAGGTGCTCGCCGCCGCCCAGCGCACCGTCATCCCCTCTGTCTCCGCCCAGACCTTTGACGAGGTGCTGGCCGCCCACACCGGCCCGCTCAGTGAGGGGCAGGTGGCCCTAGCCCGGGCCTTTGCCACCGACGAGAAGCTGCTCTCCTTGGGCATCGGCCCGGCCGGTGCGGGTAAGACCACCAGCCTGTCCCTGGCCGCCGATGCGGTGCGCGCGACCGGCGGAAACGTCGTGGGCCTGGCCCCCACGGCTGCTGCCGCTGCCGTCATGTCCGAGGACATTGGGGCCCAAGCCACGACCATCGACGCCTTCCTGATCGCCCACCGCACCGGGCGCACCGGGGCCGCTCAGCTGCACGCCGGGGACGTGGTGATCCTTGATGAGGTGGGCATGGTGACCACCCCGAAGCTGGCCGAGCTCGTGGCCGTGGCGGCCCGGCACGGGGCGGTGGTGCGTGCCATCGGGGATGACCGCCAGCTGGGCGCCATCGGCTCCGGTGGGGCGCTGCGCCTGCTCGACCACGAGGTGGGCGCGACCCGTCTGGAGGCCGTTCACCGCTTCCGCACCGAGGGTGAGGCGGCCGCGTCTTTGGCGCTGCGGGAGCCGCCGGCGGCCGGGGCCGACGTCCCGTGGGCCTGGTATCTGGAGAACCGCCGGGTGGTCGCCGGGGACACCGAGGCCATGACCGACACCGCCCTGCGGGCCTGGATCACCGACACCCAAGCGGGCAAGCGGTCCCTGCTGATCGCCACCGACAACGCCACCGTGACCGAGCTGAACGCCCGCGCCCAGGCCGCCCGGATCGCCACCGGGGCCCTCGATGCCACCGGGAAATCGGTGGTGCTGCGCGACGGGCTGACCGCCCACACCGGGGACGTGGTGGTGACCCGGCGCAACGACCGGACCTTGCAGCTCAACGGCGGTAAGGACTTCGTGAAGAACAACGACGTGTGGACCGTGGAGAAGGTCGGGGCCGACACCGCCACGCTGCGCCACACCGGCCACGGCGGCAAGATCACCCTGGGCGCTGACTACCTGGCCCAGCACGGCCAGCTGGGTTACGCGGCAACGGTGCACCGAGCCCAGGGCGCAACCGTGGACACGGCGCACGCGATCGTGGACGACGCCACGGATCGGGCCGCCGCCTATGTGGCCGCTACCCGAGGGCGGGAGACCAATCAGCTCTATGTCGCCCTGAGCGACGGTCAGAGCCGGGATGAGGTGCTGGAGAGCATCGCCGGCGCCTACGACCGGAACCTGTCCGCCCACGAGACGGTGGCCGCCGAGGCCATGCGCAACGGCGACGTCGCCACACTGGGTGAGGTCTACCGCGAGACCGCCGACGCCGCCTGGACCGCCAAGACCCGCGCGATGGCCGTGGACGTCATGGGCGCGGACAAGGCCGCGGACTTCACCGGGACCGAGGCGTGGGGCGCGGTGGCCACCCACCTGCACACCGCCCAGCAGGCCGGCATGGACCCGGCCGAACTCCTGAACCGGGCAGTGCATCAGCGAGGCTTTGGAGGGGCCGAGGACCCGGCGGCCGTGCTGGCCTGGCGGCTGGAGCAGCAGATCGAGGCCGCTCAGCGCGTCTTGGATAACGCCGACCGCCGGCCCCTGGGCAACCTCACCGACGAGCACCTGGAGCAGCTGGCCCAGCGTGCTGGGGCCGCCCAGCACCCGCCCCAGGTCGAGGACCCGGGATGGACCTCCCACCCCTACGCGCTTGTGCCCTCCACCCAGCTGGCTGCGGCGAAGGCCAGCGCCGAGGCCGAGAACCTGGCCCTGCCCCCGGAGCTGTGGGACTCCACCACCTCACTGCACCTGGACTGGGTGACCCGCACGATAGGTGCCGAGCAGGAGCGCCGGGCGGGGCTGTCCCCGGAGCAGACGGCGGTGGAGCAGATCGCCCGGGGAGAGCGCACCCGCACCGACACGGGAGTGTCGATCAGGGAGGCGATCACCGCCGAGCAGCAGGTGCGGGCCGTGGCCGCCAAGACCCCGCCACCGGCCCCCGTGGCGGACGGGCGGCGGGTGAGCGAGGACCTGGCCCCCACCCCCCTGATCACCGACCGACAGGTGCCGGCCCAGTACCGGGAGCAGCTGGAACGGCTGCGCACCCGCCTGGAGGAGCGCGTCATGGTGCGCGGCGCCGAACTGGCCGAGAACCGCCCCGAGTGGACTACGGCACTGGGGCCGGTGCCGGCCAAGCCGACCAAGGTCGCCGAATGGCACCAGGTCGCTGCCGAAGTCGAGGCGTACCGCAACCGCTACAACGTCCCCGCCCACGAGACCGCGTTGATCCCCCAGGCCCACCAGCAGGACCCGGTGGCGGCCGCGCTGGTGGCTCGCGCCACCGCGCTGCACAAACACTCCGCGCTCACCACCGCCGTACCCCAGACCCCGGAGCAGGTCCGCCAGGCCGCTGATGAGGCACACGCGGCCGAGCGGGTGCGCACCACCCCGGCACCAGCTCAGGAGGCCGTGGAGACGCTGCGCGCCACCCGCGCCGAGGCCGCCGATCCATTGCCGGCACCGCAGGCCCGGGAGGCCGCCATCACCGCAGCCGCCACGACTCCGGTAGCCGAGGACACCCGGCGGGTGCTGACCAGGGAGGAGCTGATCGCTCACGTCGTGGCCCAGCACCGGGCCCAGACCCAACAGGCCACCCCGACCACCGATGCAGCTGCCCCCCACGAGCCGGCCTCCCCCACACCGGAGCGACAAAAGAAGGAATCCGACGTGCCCGAAAACGCCCAGAATGACTCCACCCGCCGCCAATTCACCTCTGGAGTGGAACGGAAGCAGGCAGAAGCCATCAAGCGGTACAAGGCCGCTCAGCGCATCGAGCAGAAGTCCCACCGTCAGGAGGACAGCGCCGCAGCAACCCGCCGCGCTGCCGACAGCATCCGCCGCGACGGCGGGCGCAGCCTTTAGCTCACCGTCGGTCTGGACGCCGACTGCGACGCGTTCGACTCTCGCTACGTCTCAACTCACGGGGTACGCCATCGGGGCACTGGAGTGTCATATGGAACCTCCCAGGCTCGTAGCGGTCCAAGACCCATCCTGAGGACATGGCTGACCAAGAATCCTGATTCCTTCGCCAGTGTTGGCACCTAGAGACGAAATGAGCAGATGACCGACGCAGTCGTGCAGGCCGTGATGATGAACTTGGTCCCGAATGACGGTTTATCTACTGGCGTCTGTCGCCGACTCCGACCCGTTGCCGAGGAACAAATGGATCGGGCTGCGCACCACCGCTTGTCTGTCCTCGGCGATGGTGTGAAGGGCGGAACACACGGTGGCGTTGCCCAGGCTCCGGCGGTCCGTGTTCGCCGGAGTGACTTGCACAGTGCTCATCCTCGGGAGCCTGGTGCTCACCTATAACGACCGTGCAAGATTCCCTTCTGGATTTCTCATCATGAAGCTAATCACAATCTTACAGGAGGCTGCCTGTGCAAATCAGAATGTTTTGTTGGCGGGGGTCACGGAGCGTCACTAAATGCCTTCGACAGCGACTAATGAATGCCACGTCTTACTTTCAGCAGTGCCACATCTCTGCCATTCCTTTTGCGTTCTAGGCTACCGAGGACCGCACCCTGAGTCTCAGGAGTCCAAAAAATTTTAATGCGTTCACGCGCCCGCGTAATCGCTGTGTAAAAAATACTGTGCGATATGTCTTCCTCGTTTGCGTCGGTGATTACCAATTTGACGGAGTCGTATTCAAGGCCTTGGGCTTTGTGAATCGAGACCGCGTACGCCACTTGGAATGGCACAGAGGTATTAGTCGACTCTTCGTCATCATCCGTGCTAGCTGCTTGGTAAACGTCGAAGCGGACGGTGGACTCGCTCACATATCTAAGGTCGAACCCGTCAACGTCAAGTGCTGTGACGCTGCGATCAAGCCAGATGTCGAACTGGATGTGATCAGGGTGGGTAACAATGTCAACGATTTTGCCTTTAAGATTGTTGAAAATAAGTGGTTTGAATCGGTCCGTGTCGTTAAAGAGGACTGGGTCGCCGACTTTGTAGATTGTGACACCCCAGGCTGCCGCCTTTCCGGAATTGCTACTTTGCAGAAAACGATTAACGTTGTTAATGCCGTAGAGCCCGTCGTAATTCAGGCAGAGAATGATTTCGTCGTCACGTTCTGCCCGGAACAGCGATTGGCCAAGAACAGTGGAGTAGTCGTACTGCGCGATTAACTCCTCGATCCCCTCATCAAGGTGACGCACCCTGGACCAGAAGTCGAGGAGCGCTTCGTTGTCGGTTCGATATGGCTCGGTAAGCTCAAACACCGACTCCTTCGGTACGAACGCTGGGATAAGGCTGAACCAGTTGCCAAACTGGATCGACTCAATCTGGTAGACGTCACCAACGAGAACCAACAGCTTAAAGGACGTCTTTTGTAGCACCTTCAGCAAATCAGCATTGCTGACCGTGCTGCATTCGTCAATGACAACGATGTCATACTCTGGCTGGGCACCAGATCTCCAAATTTGGCTGTTAATTGTGCGGAACTCGGTGTTCTGCGCGGACACTTTGCGTTCTAGGTTGTCTTTAGCCGGGTTGGTGTGGGCAAGGAAGAGCTTCTCCTTATCACCAAAGTAGTTCGCGATGTAGTTGACCATCGTGGACTTTCCTGTGCCCGCAGCCCCGTAAATCAGGGCGACGCGGGATTTGGCAAATAGCGACTTTAGCGCCGTCTTTTTCACGTCGTCGTCGATTTTGAGCTGTGTTTCGCCGAGCCACCGTTCAACCGCCTCCTCGTAGCCTTCGACACCAAATGCGGCGTACTCTTGAAGCTTCTGAATGATGGCAACGGTGCTGTCCTCATATTCCCGGATGAAGACGTGGTTCTTGTCTCGTAAAAGCTTTCGTCCTGTGTGCTTGTAGTAGAGTTTGGCGTTGTACTGAGCTATAAGTTGATCGACCGAACCGAAATCTTCGAGTTCAGACACGGGTGTGTAGAGCACTCCGTGTCGGTCCACGTTGTTCTTCACTCGGCGAGCCAACAGCTCATGCGTGCGTCCGCTGGTGTCCAAGCTTGCCGCCAGGTCTGCGAAGCGCGGGTTGTGGTGACAAGCCGATGTGCAGAACGGCATATCATCGAAAGGTTTACATCCGAAAGACAGTCGCAGATTGGAAAGCAGGCTGCACTCGTTGGGGGTAAGCTGGAGTTTAATGACCCGATTGTTCATTTTAAGCATTAGATAGCGGAGCATGTTGTGGCCCGGTGATTTTGCCCGGATGATTCGGCGGGCGGCATCCAACACGGGGAAGGCTTGAGGCCTTTGGACCAGCTGCGTCGCGATGCTTTTGATGTGGTTGTACCGGTCGTCCGCCATGTCCATGAGGTCAAGAAGACTCGATGAGGTGTCGGTCAGAAACTTCATTAGGTTCCGGTATTCGGCGCTACCGCCTACCTTGGTTGAGTGCCCGAAAATTTTGGCGAAGTTATCAAATTCGCACGGTCGAATTGAGACCTCCCACTCTCGGATGATCGTAATCGGCATGGTCTGGTCAAGTACGTCAATCGAGTCAGACAGAAGCGTCAAGTTCGCCGCGTACTTGTCAGTCATGTCGATATCGGTGAAAGCTATAATACGATCGAACTTGTTTACCTTGTCAGTGATGCTGGAGAAGGTGATCTCGTAGTAGATTCGCCCGCCTGTGAAGAACGGTCTCACCTTATTAACGTAGTATCTGTTTCGTTTGTCATGGTCGGCGGGCACTTTACGGGCCGCTTCGATGCGTTCGGCGATTTTTTTGTGATAGATCTGCAGCGAAGGGTCAAGGTCCACGGGGAATTTTTCGAGATTGTCGAGGATATCAATGCCGCACTGCTCGCGCAGGAGGGTTCGAGTGCGGAGCAGGTACTCGTAGTACTTCAGCATCAGACGTTCCGAGGCGTCTTCCTCTAATGTGTAGTGTGAGGTGCTCATCTGGAGCAGTTTGTGGAAGCGATGGACGAAGTTGGTCTGCTTGTTCGCTGATCCGATCCAGTCGATGGCCGGCTTGGTGGCATCGTAGTGGAACTCAGCATTGCCGTCTTTGAGGTGCAGGCGAACCGCGACAGCCTCGACGAGGTTTCGAAGTTGTGACAGCAGGTTCTGCGCGAGAAGGCCACGATCATGGCTGAGGGCATCGATGTTGCCCGAGATGTTTGCACTAATGTTATGAATTTGAGTGTCTACCGTTGCCACTACTCAACCTCTTCTTCGGTGAAAAGCACGACGTCGGTCGCCGCTTCCTCATCGAGCATGATCTTCACTAGAAAAATGTGACAACTACACCGTAAAGGAAATGGCTGCCGGATATCTTATGGATACGGTCGTCGCGCCGCGTCGTCATCAACCAGGATGCTGACCGGGCCCTGGATCGGCCAACTCCTACGAGCTGGGACAAGTCGATCAGGGCGAGATGAAACGCAGAGAGCGCGTTGATGTCTGCGGACATGGCGCTAAAGCAGAACTCACTCACGCTGAATCCGAGCTTAGGATGCTGGTAAAACTCTTTGATGCTATCCCCCCATCGTATCCACGGGACAGCTCCTAGGAAGGGAAGGCGCTCCGCATCTCGTTTATATGTTCACCACGTCCAGCCGGTGGGTGGTTGCTGGCATTCCAACGTACGACGCATTCCCTTTTCGACGTGGGAGACCCCGCACTCCCCGAAGGGACCGTTCTTGGCAAACAACACCGAGGCGTGGCGGTCGAAATGGTCGATCCACCAGGACGACATGCCGCCTTCAGCCTGACGCTCAAGCCACTCCACGTAGAGTGCTTTGAGCCGTTTGATGGCCTCGGGGTGGGCCCACCACTGGGCGCACCAGTGCATGTTGGCGGAGCGGTCTACGGACTCCACGTCGGCCATCGTGTCCTCGACCCATCCAATGAAGTCCTCGACGCTCAGCGCTTCCTCAGTGCTTTTCGCTTCTGCTTCCTGGTCGCTCATGATCGGTGTCCTTCCGTGATCCGCTCCAGCACCGGGGTGATCCGGGCTGTCAGTTCCTTGTCCTCAAACCACCGCACGGTGCGCACGATGGTGCCCCCGCCGGTGGAGGTCTTCACCCAGGCGTGCCCGGCCGGCAACTCGGCCAGCTTGGAGACGGGCATAATGTCGCGCTGGACGGTTTGCACCGACCGGGACGCCACACCCCGGGAGGTCGAGGTGCTGCGCACTTTCGCGTCGTAGGTGCCGATGAGCTTGCGCAGCGACTCCAGGAACTCCGCGTCATCGGAGCCACCGCCGTAGACCTTCACCGCCGCGGCCGACCACAGGGTGTCCCACCCGGTGCGCTGGAGCATGTCCACGCCCTGGCCCTTGGTCTGGAAGTAGGCCGAGACGACGATGCCCATGGACCCGAAGTAGGAGTACCACTCGGGCAGCTGCTTGAGCTTGACCACGTTGCCGACCTCATCCAGCTCTGCCACCAGCGGCACCGGCAGTCGGCCCCCAGCCCGGCGGGCCGCCTGCTGGGCGGCGGTGACCACCGCGTAGACCAGGGTCGAGACGAAGGCGGCCCCGGAGCCGGCAGCGTCCTGGGTCAGCAGAATCAGGGTGTCCCGGCTGGTGACGAACCGGTGCGGGTCGAACACCGGCACCCCCGGGGTCGGGGTGGTCCAGGCCACCAGCTCGTCGTGCACCAGGGCTGAGGACATGCGCTGGGCACTGGCAGCCACCGACCCGCGGGTGTCATCGGGCTGAGCCCCCATGCCCTGCAAAGCCGCCGCAGGGCCGGCGTGGCCGGCCTGTTTGAGAGCCCGAGCCGGTTCCAGGAACTCGGCCGAGGAGACCCAGGTCAGCACGTCGGAGAGCGTCTTATCGCTCTTGGCCGCCGCCAGCAGGCACCAGGAGAGGTAGTCGCGGCCCTGGGAGTCGAACTGCGGATCACCCTTGCCACCGGCCGAACCAGAGGCGGAAGCCGTCTCAAAGATCGAGGCCACCTCCCCGGCGGACACCGTATCGGTGACGGTGGCCAGCAGGTTGAAGATCATCGCCGGGCGAGAGCTGTCGCGCCAGATGCGCTGGGGGTCGAACAGCCACACGGTGCTGCCCGTGGTGGTGCGGGCGGCCAGGACCTCGGCCACGCCATCGACCTTGTTCGACGTCATCACGAACGCGCCGGGCGCCTCGACGGCGTGCCGGATGACCTGGGAAGTGGTCTTGCCCCGGCCGGTGCCCCACACGTGCGCCGAGCACTCCCGCCAGCCCTGATAGATCGGATTCTTACCCACCAGCCCGATCGTCAGCCCGGGGCCGATGTTCTCGGCCTCCGGGTGCAGCCGGTGGGCCTCCGTGGTGCGGGCGGGGCCCATCGCCGGGTTGATCCGGCCCGGAGGACTCATCCGCCGTGCGGCTTCCTGGGTCTTGGACGGGGTGCGGGTGCCCCAGATCATCAGCGCGGCCACACCGACCACGACCTCCAAGCCCACGAGGAAGGTCGCGGCGGTCGGCCAGTCCACCGCCCCAGTGGCCAGCTGAATGCCCAAGGTGAACGGGTTCCACGGCAGGTCCCCGGCCACCGGGGTCAGCACGTTCCCCAGGTGGATCAGACCTACCGCGCCCATCACGGCGGTGAACAGGATCAGCACGCCGATGAAGCTCTTGTTCTGGTCGTTGGTGCTCATGCGTTCACCCGTGCCTGTGCGGCCGCCCAGGCGGCGTTGGTGTCGTGCACCCGCAGTTCCCCGGCGGTGAGGTTCGTCTGGAAGGGCACACCGGGGGCCTCCCCGGTCTTCAACATGAACCGGCCCCGGCCCGGGGGCGGGGAGGTGCGCCCGGTCTTGGGGTTGACCGATCCCTCGGCCGACCAGGCGACCAGCAGCGCCTTCTCCTGCTCCGAGAGGGGGAACACGGTCTCCAGCATCCCCATCTCGTTCTGCGCCAACCCACCGAGCACCTTCATGGAGGACCGCTCCATGAACCCGGTGGCGATCTTGGTCAGCTCCTCGGTCGAGAGCTGGAGGTCTTTCATGGAGTGGGTGATCAACAGCTGGCCGAGTCCCTTGGTGCGGTTCAGGCGGGTGATGCCGTCGATCTGGTGCACCAGCAGCTCCGAGGCGCGCAGGGCTTGCCAGAGTTCGTCCATGATCATCAGGTGGTGGCGCTCCTCCATCAGCCCCGCCTCGGCCAAGGTTTTGGCCGCCGAGATGCCGGCCTGGGCGTAGGACCAGCACACGATCTGCACGGCCGCCCGCAGGTCCAACAACGTCTCATCGATGGCGGAGAGGTCGAAGTCCACCGACTGGTCGATCTGCATTTCCTCACTGGTCTGCCGGCAGAACACGTCCCCGAACGGACCGTGCGCGCCCAGGGCATTGAGGCCGGCGAGCAGGTTGCGCACCTGCCCCCGATAGGCCGCCTCGTCATCGACCAGGATCGCGGCCATGATCGCAGGCCGCGCGGCCGTGATCACGTCCACCACGTCAGCGATGATCGGTTGCCGGCCCTGGGCCTCGGCGTGCTCGGCGGCCTCCGTGATCGCCATCGACAGCACCGTGGGCTCCTGCTGCCGGGCATCCAACGGGGCCTTGAACACCAGCTCCAGCAACCCGGTCAGCGCGTTGAGGCGGCGGCTGTGGATCTCCGCGCGCATCTGCCGCTGCAACGCCTCGGGCAGCTCACCCAGTCGGCGCCACAGCGGCCCAGCATCCAGCGGATTGATCGACCCCACACCCGGGGCCACTCGGATTACCTGACCGCCGACTTCCACGGTGAGCCCGGCCAGGTCCGGTTTGACGTCACTGGCGCCCACGAACAGGAACCCCTGATCCACCAGGGCCAGGGCCATGCGCACCGCCACCGAGGATTTCCCCCTCGCCTGGAGACCGAGGATGAAGCAGGAGGGGGAAGAAATGATGCCGCGCAAAAACAGGTTGATCGGGTCCCCGCAGACCACCGAGCCGTTGAGCTGGTTGCGCCCCAACACCGCCCCCACCAGGGGTGAGGAGGTGCCCACGGCGAAGGGCCACAGCCCGGCGGTCTGGTTGGAGGTGGCGGTGAACTCTGGGGGCGCCTCCACCCAAGAGGTCATCCCCCCGTGGGCGACGTCTACGCCCTTCTCCGTGAGCTCCCGGAACGCCCCAGTGCCGGCGGCGGTGGAGCGGCCGAAGAACTTGTTGAGGACCGCATCGGTGAGCTGGTCGAAGACAGACATCACAGCGCCTTTCGTACATCAGCCGGAATCGTGGCCACGGCATCGGGCACCACACCCAGGCCGAGGTTGAACGCGAACGCGGCATCGTCGTTGTAGTCGCACTCCCGTAGGCCCAGCTGCACCCCCTGGGAGGCGTTGCGCCGCAGCGTGGCCGCCACCCGGGGTAACTGCTCGGGCCGCTCCACGGTGGCGGTCACCACGATCGAGAACCGCACCAGTGAGGCACCCTCGGCCTGCTCGCGTTCGGCCTTGCGGGCCTTTTCCAGGGCGATGATCTGGGAGCTGGTGGGGCGGCGGTTTTTCTGGTTCGCCGCGAACTGCGCGTTGGTCAGCGACTGCTGCACCTGGGTGGCGGACTTGTCCGGGGACTGGGGCCGGTAGAACACCGTGACGCGCTTCTGCAACATCTCGGCGTTCGGGGCCAGCAGGGCTACCAGCGCGTTCTCCCGGAAGGTGCCGGCCGGGGGCCGCCACATCTGCCAGGACTTCGAGACCACCCCGCCGTGCTCATACCGCCCCGGGGAACCCACCACCCGGGCGGCCGAGGGCCCGACCTCCTCCCACCGCAAACCGGTGCCGGCCTCCGACAGCCGGGCCTTCTCCACGGCCGCGGCCGCCAAGGGGTTGTAGGCGACATAGGTCTGGTCGATCAGGTCGTGCTCCTGCATCAGGGACACCGAGCCCGCCCCGGCCTGCTCCAGCTGCTCCAAGAACCCACTGAGCAGCGAGGAGACGTCCGTGGCCAGCTCCTCGGCGGTGCGCTCGGGCACGCCCTCACCTGCGTTGGCCCGGGCGCTGAACGTGAGGGCGATCCACTGCTCCAGCTTGGGCACGTCCTGGTTGAGGTTGGCCACCACCTCGTCCATCGTGGCGCGGGCGAAGGCCGGCACCGACTGGGACCCTGCCTGGGCCCGGCCCACGGCCACCGCATCGGGCAGCCGCTCCCCCGGATCAGTGGTGGACTGGGTGGTGGCCGAGACCTGCACCAGCTCCGTGTTGGAGCCGGCGTCACGCTGGAAGGCGGCCCAGGTGCCCACCATCCGGTCCACCCGGTCCTGGTCCAGCAACCCCAGCCCGGAGGAGTTGGCGATGACGAACACGGTTCCGGTCTTCAACTTCGGGTGCCACAGCATCACGCCCTGGTGGCCGAACAGGTCCGTGAAGGTCACCGGCTCGGTCGCCGCCAGCACGCCGGGGGCCCGGAACGACCCATCCGGGAGCTGCGAGGTCGGCCCGGCCTTGTACGTGGTCCGGTTCTTCTTCTCCGCCCGGGAGAACATGGCCCGGGCGATCCAGCGCTCCGGCTTGGACCGGCCGTTGCGGTCCTTGGACCCGAGCACGGTGGCCACGATGAACGCGGCCACCGCGATGCCGGCGGCCACCCAAATCTGGGAGGCCATGATGAACAGGAACACGAGCACCGATCCGACGCCGAGGACCACGGTGGAGGCCATCGAGAACCCCAACAGCCCGGCCGTCTTGTCCTCAGCGATGTTGCCGTACTGCCGCACGATCACCTGGTTGCTACTCACAGATCCTCACCACTTTCGATGGATTGTTCAGCGTCCCGGACGGCTTCCCGCAGCCCGAATTCCAGTCGTTGGCCGTTGATCAACGGATTCTTTGCGCCTGTGGCCGAGGACCCTTCCCCGCCCGGTGCGGCACCATTGGTCGGAGCCACCGGCTCCGCACCGGCCGGACCCGCCGCCTCGGCGGCCCCACCGGCCGCTGCCGGGGACGGGCTCGAGCTGTGCACCTGCTCCGCACCCGAGGCCCCGCCGGTGCCGGTGCCGACGGCACTGCTGGGGGCGGCACCCGTGCTGGGGCTTTGGACGTTCTCCGCGCCCGAGGCCCCGCCCGTGCCGGTGCCGGCGGCACTGCTGGGGGTAGCACCGGTGCTGGGGCTCTGTACGCTCTCCGCGCCCGAGGTCCCACCGGTCGTGGTCCCCGGTGCGGAGGTAGGAGCTGCACCGGCCGTGGTGCTCTCCACGTTCTCGGCACCGGCAGGACCACCGGCCGGGGCAGGACCACCGGCCGGGGCAGGACCACCGCCAGGCGCGCCAGCACCAGCCGATCCCGGGGCTCCGGTCGTGCTGGAGGCACCGCCCCCAGCACCGGCACCAGCACCCGTTGCGCTGGCCCCGGATGCACCGGCACCACCACCCGAGACACCGCCAGCTCCAGCACCAGCTCCGGCAGCACCAGCTCCGGCAGCACCAGCTCCACCGGCACCAGCGCCAGCGGCTCCGGCGGCAGCCCCGGCGGCCAGCGTGCCGATTCCAGCGGTGACCGCGCCGATAGCCAGTGCACCGCCGACCATCGCCAGCCCACCAGCGCCCATGCCGCGGGGGCCGGCGCTGACTGCCGGGACCATGACCCGAGCTAGGGCGGGCATCGACAGGCAGGCCGTGAAGATGACCACGGTGCCAGTGATCAAGGTAATGACCTGGTTGGATACCTCATCATTGCCGGTGCCGCTGATCCCGTTCATCAGTGCCAGACCGAAGCCGTAGAGCACGGCCGCGACCGGCTTGAATAGGATCACCGCGATCAGCCAGCCCACCGCTTTGTCGAATGCCTTGCGTCCCCGCTCCGTGGTCGAGGCCGCAGCGAAGATTGGCAGCAGCCCGCACAGGGCCCCGGCCACCCCGTAGGAGAAGATCACCAGGGCCGCGTTGAGGATCGACCCGAGGATGGCGAAGGGGGCGAGCACGATCAGGATTCCCGCCGTGGTCAGTGCCATCGCGGACCCGCCCACGGCATCCAGGTTCATCGACTGTCCCAGCCCGTCCCGGGCCGCGTTGCCAGCGATGGTGTCCACCAGCCACGGGGCGACCTCATCGGTGACCGCCAGCGATAGCGCGACCGTCGATACCGCCAGGCCGGAGACCACCACGGTGCGGATCAGCCCCATCACCAGGTTCTCGGCCGACTCCCGGTTGTGGTCCCGAGCAATGCGCAGCACCGCAAAGGCGGTGCCGATGATGCCGGCGACGCCGACGAAGGTGGTCGTGGCCCTCTGCACCCGTTCGGTGGCGGAGCCGGCGCCCATTTCCACGGCGCCGATGTTCAGCCACCAGGTGCCCACGAAATCGAGCATCGTGGAAAAAATCTCCACCAGCCACCCGGCCATGAACAGGATCAGCTTCTCCACCGTGTCCCCGGCGATACCGCCGGCAAGGTCGGAAACCCAATCCGTGATCACTTCGGGCCCCACTCCACGTAGGGCTGGCCCTGGTGCCGGTCCCCGGTCATCATCGAGGTGCCCGAGGCCGGGTCCAGCTTCCAGTCCCCGTCCTCCCACACCAGGTCAATCTGCCCGGCGATCTTCTGCGAGAGGCCATTGCCCGAGGGCAGGTTGTAGATCAGCTGGTAGGAGGCGGCCTCATCGGAGTAGAAGTCCTGGGAGTATCCGATCAGCGTCGTAGTAGAAGCGGCCAACCCGTCGTCGCCCTCCTCCAGACCGTCGCGGATGCGCTGGGCCTTTTCCTCCAGGCGGTCCCGATTCGTGCCTTCCGCGATCGCCACCTCCAGGTCCTTGGCCGCGGCCTCACTCACCGAGGGGTCCAGGGACATGGCATAGGTCGCAGCAGCCATCAGCGACCCGGCCTCCGAATGGGCGTAGCCGACTCGCAGCCCCGAGTCCCGTCGCTCACAGCCGCCGAACTCCGGGGAGGAAGGCACCACGCTGTAGCCGGCGGCCACCCAGTCCAGGACCTCGGGGGCCTCATCGGCCACCGACACCGCGTCCTGGTTCAGCTGTGCTTGGCAGTCCCAGGCGAAGTCCTCCCCAGAGGCGGGGGCAGCCGTCTCGGCTGCCCCTTGGGTGGAGGCAGCCGAGGTAGCAGGGGCAGCGGGCGAGGTGGGGGCCTGGGCCTCATCGGGGGTCGTGAGGTTGCGGATGGTCCAGCCGGCTACCGCGACCAGCAGCAGGACCAGGGCGATCAGGGCCGGGCCGAACCAGCGGGGACGGCCCTTGTTCGTGTCGTTGTTGTTGTTCGTGTCCATCGGGGGGTCTCCCTGTCGTTGCGGTGCCGGTTGAGGAGCGGGGGCCGGCTCAGCCGCCGGTGATCATGTTCCAGATCGCCCCGGCCGCCCCGAGCAGGGCGGCCGCGACCAGCGGCCACACCGGGGCCTCGACCTCATCGCCACGGCGGCGGTTCCGCCCGGCCGTGACGAGTCCGAAGATGAAGTAGACGAACAGCACCAGCCCGGCGGCCCAGAGGATCCAGCCGAGGATCATGGTCACGTTTTCCATGCCTGGGGGCTGGGTGGGGGTGGCGTTGATGGCCGGGATCTTCAGGGCGTTGAGGGTGTTGATGAACATCGGGGGGTTTCCTTTCTCAGTGCCCGGTCTGGGCGATTTTGTGGATCTTCCGCAGCACGGTTTTCAGCCGGGTGCTGGAAGGGGCGGGGGTGACGCCGACCTCGCGCCAGGTCGGCTCATGAGGGACGGTCATGGCCACCGGGAACATGCGCGCCACACTCCGGGCGAAGGTCAAGGTGGGTTTGGTGATCCGGTTTTTGGGCCGGTCGTGGACGATGACCAGACCGACCAGCTCGTAGGGCAGCTGCCCCGTGGCGGACTTCCGGGCCAGCTGGGCGGCCGACTCCAGGGAGGTTGCGCTGGTGGAGCAGACCAGCAGCGCACGTCCGGCCCATTCCGGTTCCTGCACGGCCGCGTCCACGATGGAGTCGGAGCACAGCCCAGCCAGGGTGGACGTCCCTACCCCGCCGGAGGCCCCGACGAGCCACAGCGTGGCCGGGGTGACCTCCACCAGGGCGGCCGGCTCCTCGGCGGGTACTGGTTCCTCGGCCAAGGTCTGCTGGAGGTTCTGCGGGCCGCGGATGGAGTCGCGGGACCCGAGGATCGGGTCCTCCTCCATCGGGTCCTCTTCCTCGATGACTTCCGGCGCTGCCACGAAGGGGTTGCGGGGACTGTCCACGATCACAGTCCCTCCCGCACCGCTGCCCCGGCTCGGAGCCAGGCCCGGCGGGTGGCCGGGGTCATCGCGGAGAACCGCACCCGACCCTCCACCAGCGCCCGGTCATAGGGAATCGTGGCCACCGCACGGGCGTAGGGTGCGAACTCCTCCGCGAGTTCCTTGGCCTTGGTCTTTTGGTGGCCGGGCTCGCAGCACAGCACCACCACCACCGCATTCCGGGCGAGCTCCTGGGCGTGGGTGTCCCCGGCGTGCAGGGCGGCCAGCACCCGGGAGGCGCCCTCGGCGGCGTCATCGACGGACTTCACCGGGATCACCACCTGATCGGCGTGGCCGATCATCGCCTGCCAGTTCGCCCCGCGTTCGGTGTTGCCCGAGTCCATCACGATCGCCCGGTAGTACTTCGCGGCCACCGCGTGCAGCCGGTCCACCTCGTCTCCGGTGACCATGTGCCGCTCCTGGTCCCCGGAGCGGTCATCGGAGCGCAGCACGTCGTACCGGTCGGCCGGCTGGTGGTGGACGTATTCCGACAGGTCCCCCACCCGGGCATCGGAGGTCATGAAGTGCTCGGTGCACCCGAGCAGATCGACCACGGTGGAGGCGTGCCCGGCGTCGAAGGTGCGCCAGCCCAGCGAGCCCAGGGAGTTGTTGTTGTCCCAGGCCAGCACCCCGCCCCCGGACAGGCGGGCGAACACGGCCGCCAGGCAGATCACCGTAGGGGTCTTGCCGGCCCCGCCCTTGGGATTGAGGACCGCGATCGTGCGCGGGCCTGCCCAGTGGGCCGACACCGCGGCCTCGTCCTGGCGCTGGCTCAGCTCCGCGGCCGAGGGCGCCAGGCTCAGGCCCAACTGGTTCAGCGCCCCGCGCCACCCGCGCTGGGCCGGGGCGTCCGCCTCGGGGCGGTCCACGAAGGACGGCAGCGACTCCCGCCGGCTGCCAGCCGCAGCGGGCTCTGCCGCAGCGGGCTCCGCAGGGCGGGCCGTGGACGGGCGGCCACCGAGGAACGGATTAGGCGCGGGAGCAGCCGCCGTAGCCGGTGCAGCGGGGGCCTGTTCCTCCTCCGCCGCAGCAGCCACCGGGACGGTCTCTCCCGACGCTGGCTCTACCGGCTCAAGCTCGGCAGCAGACACCGGCTCCACCGGAGCCGACACCACCGATTCCACCGATTCCACGGCAGGAACCGACTCGGACCTAGCGGGCTCGACCGGGGCCGGGGGCTCGACGGTGGCCGGTGCCGGGGACACACTTTCCTGCCTAGAGGTGCCATCGGCACCGACCAGGAAGGTGCGGGACCCGGCAGGGTCCTCGATGTGCAGCTGCATGTCCTGGCTGGTCTGCTCCGCCAGGGTCTTGGCCGTGTCCATCACGGCCCGGCGCGCATCGGCCACGGTGGAGTGGTTCTCACGGGTGATCTGCCCGGCGGTGTCCAGCTCCACAGCACCGGTGGAGTCGATCATGGCGGTCATTCTCATCAGGGGGTCTCCTTGGCAGTGGGGGTAGGGCTCGCAGTCGGTGACGTGCTGGCTGTGGGGGTGGGGCCGGTCTCGACCAGGGCGTAGAGGGAGCCATCGGTGGACCCGGCCACCCGGGTCAGCGCCATCCCGTTGTCGGTGATGACGTCGGGCACCGCCGCCTGGCCAGCTCTGGTGGTCGCCTCGATCTGCCCGTTGCGGGTGACCTGGGCTTGCTCCCCGTCATCGGTGACCCAGGCGTAGCCGGCGGCCAGCGTGGCTTGGCCATCGAGGCGGTGGACGGTGGTGGCTTCCACATCGATCAGCGCCGTCGAGGCCAGCAGCAGCCCGTGGACTCGATCGGCCTGGACGGTGGAGGTGGTGATCTGGTTCCCGTCGAGTTCGCGCACCGCGACCTGCTTCACCGCAGTCGCATCGGTGGCCTCATCGACGTCGTAGAAGCCGACGATCGTCTGCTTGTCGTCCTTCCACGCGGCGACCACCCGGCCCTCCACGCTGCCGAGGACGGCGGTCAGCTCCGCGCCCTTAGCCGGGGCCGGCAGGGTCGCCGGCTTAGGCAGGGCGGCGGAGTCGGTGCCGACCCGCCACACCTTCCCCGCCTTGGTATCGGCAGCGATCAGATCCGCCCCCTGGGCTTCCAGGGGCTTGGCGGCCGCCGGAACCACCCGGGAGACGGTGGACCCGTCCGCTCTCACCAGCAGGGACTTCTTGGTGGGCAGATCCAGCCGGGGCACGGTGCCCCCGTCCAGGATCACGGTGGCCTCCTGGGGCACCTCGACCCGGATCGGATCGGCGGAGTCGGGAGTGAACAGCACCAGCTCCTTGGCCGTGGCGGCCGCCAGCCGGCTTTGCCCGTCCGCGGTGAACAGCGCCATCTGCGTCACGATGAACGGTGCGGTACGGCTCCACTGCTCCACACCCTTGTTCGGGGCGTGGCCGATGAGCTTGGCTCCGTCCACACTGACCGGCCGACCCTCCCAGTCCAGGACTGCCTTGACCTGGGACCCGGACATGGGTGTGGCCCACGCACCGTAGGTGTCCCACCCGGCCGGGGCCGGCACCGGCAGCTGCGCCGGTGGCGGGGTGTGCACCACCGCCACCGGCTCCCCGTCACCCTCGGTCAGGTTCATCGCCACCGAGGTACCGGCCGTCAGGGCCAGGATCCCGACGCTGCCCCAGATCGCCAGAGCACGACGACGCTGGTTCCCAGACCGGGCACCCGCCTTGCGCGTGCTGGCGCTACTCCCGCCCTGCCGTCCACTACTACTGGTGGCCGGCCCGGGACCACTCGGGGGCTCGTACTCCTCCAGGGTGCCCAGCTCGGCGTCCACGACCATCTCGAACACGGACCCGTCCTCGGTGCGGCCCTGCACCCGGCAGGCCTTCAGCCCCAACCGCCGGCACGCCTCGGCGGCCGCGTCAGCGGCGACCTCGTGCGCGGTGGCGGCATCGAGCACCGGGTAGGTCAGCACCTCCCCGTTGGCATCGGCCACGATCTGCTCCGTCCCGAAGGTCAGAGTGATCACCGGCCACGAGTGCACGGCAGGACTCATGACTGTGCCTCCCCGGCGTCCAGGTCGTGGGACTGGTGGCCCACGACCTCCCAGGCCCCGGAGTGCTTCTCGAGGTAGATCGTCACGTGCCGGGTGCCGGTGCCCTCGGCCGGTTCCCCGTCGCGGCTGGCCCACCGCCAGGTCACCTTGTACGCACGGATCGCCTTGTCCTTGGCCACGTCACGGGAAACGTCACCGATCGCCGGCACCGCCTGGGCCCGGCTGTAGGCCCGGTGCTCGGCGGGGTCCAGCCACGCCCCCTGGGAGGAGTTGCGTTCGGGCTCCGCCTGGTGGGCCGCCCACTCATCGGACATGAGCGGCTTGGCGCGGATCGCGGCCGCCGTCTCGGTGCGGTCCACAACGGTGTCCCAGGAGTGCAGCAGGATCGCCGCCGCCCGGGCGGTGGAGTCCACATCGGTGCGATCCACGTCCTGAATGCGCGGGAACGTCCCGTCCCCGGGCACCTCTGGGGTCGAGAGGCTGCTGGGCGTGGCCGAACTGGCAGGGTCCGCCGCGTTGGAGGAGGCGGAGGTTTCCTGGGCCGGGCTGGTCGAGCACGCCGCCAGGGGTAGGGCGCACAGGGCCAGGGCAGTGATCAGGTAGGGGCGGCGGCTCATTGGGGCCACGCTCCTTTCTCTCGCAGGATCGGCTCGGGGTCGATGTTGAAGCCCTGATAGGGGAAAACAACGTCGGGGGCGCCAGGCCGATAGATCTCGAAGTGCAGGTGCGTGGCCATACCGAACTGTCCCCGGTTGCCCTCCACCCCGATCACGTCACCGCGGGTGAGCTGCTGGCCCTTCTTCACACCCCAGGAGTTCAGGTGACAGAAGGCGAATCCGAAATCTGGGTCATCGCCGTCCTCCTTGGCGATCACGCACCCGTCCGCAGCGTTGAACCCGGTGATCCGCAGATCAGTCGGGGCGATCACCGGCCCACCGGCACCGGAGCCAGCACCTGGGGTGACGAAGTCCACCCCCATGTGGTTCTGCGCCCACGCGGGCACCCCCGGCACATTGCGGCTCCCGTAGCCGGAGGTGAACTTCCCCCCGGGCCGGAAAGTGTCAAGGCGGGTGAGACAGATTCCGTCAGGCGGTCTGTATGAGGGCCTCCTGTGAGGGCTG